>NZ_JALBWM010000174.1 GCF_023895975.1 Microbulbifer okhotskensis | reverse complement strand
AGACAAGATAATTACAGCCACCATTTAAGCTGATTTATATGGGACAGCCCTGGGTCCATAGGTGTGCTGATAAATTGATAATGGGTACATGTAATAGATAGAAAAAGAGAGAAGCCTGACCAAAGACAAGAAGTACATTTAGAACTGAATTCTGTCGTCTTTCGGCCAGTGCCATTATCAAGAAGATGATACTCATGGTCATCATTATATAACTGAATGACATTGGGTATTTCGAAGCATTGATTAAATCAAGAATACCCTCTTCCGGATTCCAGGCATTGGGATCTCCGAAACCTATGATTCTGCTGATGATAAATATCAGAGATAGTATTGCGGCTGCTGTTATCAACAAGCGTACTCGCTCCTTAGCCGCCACTTGGTATAGGGCACCAGAGGCATAACCAAGGTACATCAGAGCAAAAAGAGGGATGATATTGTATGCTGCGAAAATCCCGGTATTAAATTCAAAAAGCTGAAAGCTGGTGCGTACATGGGCCAAGATCCATAGCCATTCATAACCTCCTAAGAGCTGACGAATGTAATCGTCATTGAAATAACCGTGTAAGATGACAACCGCCAGGCAGGCTGCAGTAGTCCACATCTTAGGTAGGTAGATCAGACCTGCCAGTATTATCATTGATACCCCCAGAGCCCAGATTACCTGCACAAATGCAAAGTTATAGGCGAATTGCCATGAGAGATTAACTAGAGTCAGCTCAAAGATAACCAACACGATGCCCCTAACCAGCAAAAACTTGGCAAGTTCCTGCTTGTAGTTGAGTCTTTCGCCATGAAAATACGTACTCAGGCCCGTCAAAAATATAAACCCTGGCGCACAAATATGCGTTATCCAGCGAGTCAAAAAAAGTGCTGCCGATGACTGTGATAAATCGAGGGGGTCAAACTGAATCGCAGTCCAATAGTCTCGTGTATGATCGAGGGCCATAATAACCACTAAAATACCTCGAGTGATGTCTATTGCTGGATATCTCAATTTGCTATCTCCAAAGTATATGATTTGTCTAGTATTCAGCCTGATAGTTAAAGGTTGCCCGCAGCAGACGGCGTTCATCTATTGGTTCGAACTTCTTTGTAGAGCTGTCTGCGTTTTTTGGATCGAGATTAAGGCGTTTAACTTATATTTGCTGTCAAGTCTTATGGGAGCGGAGGTGGCCTTAGTGGGATGCTGTCAAGTGAGTAGAGCAAACAAGGTGGTTATATAGATCGATTTTAATCGAATTCTCATCGATAGTTTTTCTATTTATAGATACGTAATATTTCCAGATAGCAGCTACGTTTTATCCTTCTATGGCTTTCATGATAACAAAGGAAGGTTCAAGTTTAATAGTGGTTTAAAATTTTTTACTGCTTGAGGTGTGGAGATTTTTTGACGATAGTACTACATTCTGATGTTTTACAGGTGCCCATTCATGACAGGGGTCTGATGGATACGGGGTTAATTCGCCCTCAGTGATCTCTGAGGGTATAAATATTCCCGTATCTCTTCATTTCCCCTCCGGGCCTTGATAGTACGTCGACCAGCTGTTAGTTCGCTTTTCAATGATGACTTCCCTTCCTTATATACTGTATTTGTATGCCGTCATCGGGGGCGCCTTAATAGTGTCTGAACCAACGGCAGTGCGTAGAATTTCCCATGGCTTATTGGCGAGCCTGGTTATGCTTGGATGCCCACCATACAAGCAAACCGGCAGTAATTCCTACAGGGTAGGTGATAAAGCCTAGTACAGTCCCAGATAGTAATGCAATGAAGATGGCAGCTTCACCGAGTGAAATAAATGCTAAGCCAATCCAGATGATAAGGCTGAGAAGTACTATCATAATACTGATAAATAGACTTTTCGGGAGGTTTCTATATTTTGAATTTTTGTACTCAATCTTCCCGGAGAGTAAAAGTGATGCTGTAAAAGCGGCAATCCCTGGGAAAATATGGAGTTCCATTAAAAAATCAGGTAGCTGCAAAAAAGTTCTGGTGGATAGCGCGAGAGCAATAGTAGATAAAACAGCTGCGCTGGAAAATATCATTGAGGGTAGTAGTTTTCCATTGCTGGCCATTTATAGGTCCGCTTTTTATACAGTACCCAGCAGATTTTGGCGGGGCTGAGATACTCTCGATTGGTTCGCCTGGATGTAGAGCGTTTTTTCTGCTTGAAGTAGGGGGGGATTCCCACAGTTCCTCTTCATTTACCCACTAATCTTTATTCAAATATAGCCATCTTAAGGGTGACTTGCTTATTGTTGTCTCACATTATTGGAAATCTAAACACATTATCCGAAGTGGTTGGAATAATAAACTTTCCTTGCTTCACTGTAAATATATGCTTACTTTATTGTGGCTAAGTCCAACTGGACGCCTCTTTATAAACATTTCTTAAATTCGACAGGGGTTACATCTTCCAGAACTGTATGTATTCTGCGTGAGTTGCAATAAGCAATATAGACTCTCACATCGGTTATCGCATTCTCCCTTGTTGTATAGAGATTTCCCGTTAACCACTCCCGTTTCAGGCTGCTAAAAAAACGTTCAGTCGGCGCGTTGTCCCAACAATTTCCCTTGCGGCTCATTGAGCACACCACCCCATGCTGCTTCAACAGCGCTTAGTAGGTATGACTGGCATGCTGGCTGCCTCAATCAGGCTGCTTTGCTGCTCTTTAATAATGTTGTACTTTATTTCATTTCTTTCGCAAAGAAGGCGTTGGCCTTTTTTAGGATTTATTTCTCCATTCGAAATTGCTTGATTTCGCGTCGCAACCGATCCAATTCAGCGCGCTCACCGGCATCCAGTCTTACTCCACTCTCCCCTTGCTTCAGCTCTTTTATCCAACGTCGCAGGTTATTAGCAGTGGTTCCTGCAGCCTCTGCGGCCTTAGAAAGCGAATACGCTTGCTCAGAGACTAGGGCTGCCGCGTCTTTCTTGAACCCCGGCTTGAATTGCCGGCGTGTACCTTTTGTTGTCATACTTCACCTCGCTTGGTAGTTTTACCATCTTAGCGAAGTGTCCGGAAGTATTAGACCGCTACACTTATTATGGTGTTATGGATATACAGCCTTAAAGGAGGGGATTATTGGTTTTTTAAGGTGTTGGAAAGTTCTTCAGCCAAGGTGAGTTTAATATTGATATATAAAGTAACTGGCTGTCGGTGGGGTTAACCTGAGACCTATTTCATTATGCTTTCTCGGTTCATGATTAAGCTAATTTCTATTAGTATTTTCTGGCAGATTGTAGTGTTTTTATGGCAGGAAGAGTTGTTACTGGAGATATTGCAATGGCTGCTAAATAGATGTCCAGCGAAGGGTTCGCATTTTTTGAAATAAGTCCTGTCTTTTTATGGAAGTAGTCTTGCGATTCCCGTTAGATTGGCCTCTAATTAAATGCTTATTTGGCAGCGGCTTCGGCCCACTTGCTTATTTGGTGTGTATACGGAGTATCTATAATGGCAAATCGTGCGTACCTATACAGTCTTAGTAACCGGCCCAGTACTTATGCAGATCGGCCTGAGTGTCTGTCGGGGTTATCAGAGTGGGCATACGATGTTCCATTTTCTTATCGTGTGCTGATGTCCGGAAACCCAAAGCTTTGTGCGTCCCTGATTTCTGATGGTTTTGAAGATGATGCTCCAGAAGATAAAACTCGACTTTACGCGATAAGTAGTGAATTTGAGCTTGGGATTGCGCGATTTAAGAAATTTATCGAGGCCGTGCGGCCCTTGGCTGCGGAAACGTCCAAGTATTTGGCCTCTATGCTGGATGAAACGCTCGCTTTTTTTGAGGGCAATAACCCCCGCTACTTGCTACTTGAAACCACTGAGTTGGATTGTATGTATGATAATGACGAGGCAGTCTTGAGAGGTGCGGTTGAGTCTGAAATCGAAGCTTGTCGTAAGGCTGGAGCTGCTGTGGATCTACTGCCGGAAGATCCCAAGATAGCTGCTGATACTTTAAAGGGAGCCTCTGAAAAAGAATCAAACTCTCCCTTGGGTGCATTTCATGGGCTTTTGTTCAATGATAACTTTGATGATGCAGAAAACGATTTACCCTTGGGTTTATATTGGACGGACGTACTGTTTTATCAGCTTCGGAATAAGATTGAGTTTGAGGGGGGAGCATAGTACTCCCTTCAATGCTCTTTTAGTTTGGTAGATTTTTTTCGGTAGGTTTTGGCCTTCGGGCGGGGAGAGAAGAATTTTAAGTTATTTCCACGAGTCGGGTATCTTTTATAAATTTCCCGAAACTGGGGGAGTAATAAGAAATCCGATACTCCTCTGCCTCCTCTATGGTTTCGATTTCATCCGGTACCTCATCGCTGCCTGGGTAATATATGCATTCGTGGTCTAAGAGATAGATATGACCAAAGCGGTCTGGACGCAGGCTGAGCATCAATGTATTCCCTCCTTCGTCGAGACCGATGGGGAGAAGTTCCCTGGGGGCCCAGTTGTCAATCGGATTTTCGAATGCGCAGCGTATAGTATTCAAGTTGTACATGCGTCGGGGTATTATTTCAGCTCCACACTGATCCAGATACTTGACGGGTGTTTCAAATATCTGCCCACCGCCGCAAATTTTCAAAAATTCTCTTATATCGCCTGGCAAAGATGAGCCTAAAACCTGTTCGAATTCCGCAAGCTCCTCTTCTGTAGAAGCCCTCCCTTCATCCTTTTTGATGACGGCGATGAATTGCTCCAGTTCCATATATAACCTATTGGGATTGAACTTTACTTACGATTGGCATGCTGGCCACTTTAAACCCATTTGGCTTCGATGCCTTTTTCTTGGAATTCTTGCAAAATACCTGGATTATATTCGTTATAGAAAAGGGTAATTTTTTTTAAATTGGGCAAAAGACTGATATCTTCAGTTGAGCCGATGTCAAACTCGTCAGTGGTTCCGCACCAAAAGGGGATGATTTGTAGCCAGATAGGACTGCCTCCATCCTGATGAAGGTCAGTAATATCGTCTAACCACTCTTTTTTTATACGAATGGATCTAAAGTAATCAAGAGCTTCAGGGATGGGGTCGTAACCCTCCTCCTCTATATCTATTTTTCTTGCTGTGTAATTAGCCAACACTTCGGACAGTTTCATGCAACTATAGCCCCATAGTCACTGTACTGCTCG
>NZ_JALBWM010000173.1 GCF_023895975.1 Microbulbifer okhotskensis | reverse complement strand
AGACAAGATAATTACAGCCACGATTTAAGCTGATTTATATGGGACAGCCCTGGCTATGGGGGTTAAGCGGCTGCCACTCTCTCAATAGCCGTTCAATTGCTTGGTGGTGTGGTGTGTAGGTTAGCTTTGGCTTGCCGGTAGTGCCACCGCTAGACATCAAAACAGCTCCGTCTAGTTCGGCTGCCAATTGGGTTATCCGGAGTATCTCACTGGGACCACAAACGGGCAGGTCTTCCAGCCGCGAAGCAGATTTGGGCACGGCAAGTCCACCGAGCTTAGACAGGGCTTGGGCTTGGGCGTGGGAGATGACTAGATTCCAATCAAGATGGCCGACGATCATGGAGATAGAGTAGTTCTCTGCTGGTCCCAGTGTTCTCCATGTTATAGACGAAACAGATATGCCAGAATACTGAGATGCTCAAGGCCTGTTTTGTCACAATAAGCATATGTAGATTAATAACAGTAGATAACACCAGACTGATTCAGTACTTTCATTTCTTCCTTTGAAATACCGAGTTCTGCCAGAATTTGCTGAGTATTTTGGCCGTAAAGTGGCGCTTCCTTAAACTGCATTGCGGCGGAGTCATCAACAGTGAAGGGAGCACATAGGTATTGAATTGATTCGCGGCTCTTGCTGCGCGTATACGGAATTGAAACGATCTTGCCATTGTCGCGGACATAGGGGTTATTCAGTGCTTGGGAGATGTCATAGATGGGGGCGCAAGGAATTTTCCCCTCCATCTGAGCGACCCAGTCCTTTGTCGCTTTCCTTTGGAAATATTGATCGAGCGCTTCCGTCAGAGCCTCCCGATTCTGCATTCTGTCTTCGTTCCCGAGAAATCTAGCGTCTCTTTCTAGATCGTCAGCCTTCAGTTCGTGGCAGAGCATTACCCAGAATTTTTGTGTCAAGCAGGCAACATAAAACCATCCATCGGCAGTTTTCACCAGTTGGCAAGGGGCTTGGGAGGCGTGCGCAGAGCGGGGCTGTTTGCCTGGAATGACCCCTTCATTGAGAAACCACAATCCCTGGTAACATAGGCAGTTCAAGGCAATATCGAATAAGTTCGTATCAAAATCACCGCCTTTCTTCGTTATTTCGCTGCGTAGTAATCCCGACACCGTGCAAAGGGCTGAGTAAACACTGCCCAGCAAGTCGACCACCGACACGCCGACTTTGGTGGGCATTGATCCTGGCTCCCCAGTTACTGACATCCAGCCGGTTTCAGCCTGCATCAGAAAATCATAACCGGGCCAGCTCTTTCTGTTGTTGTCCCGCCCATATCCAGAGAGGTGGGTACAGACAATTTTGGGATTAACGGCCTGGAGATCTGCATAAGTGAGTCCGAGTTCCTCGGGTAGTGAACCACGGAAATTATCAATTACGGCATGTGATTCTTCCGCAAGCTTCAAGAAAATTTTTCTGCCCTCTGGGGTGCGGATGTCTATTGCCAGGCTTTTCTTATTGTGCAGCGTTGATTCACCACATTCATTATCCTCATGAGCTTCATCGAAATAGAGTGAGCCCATTTTACGTAGTGGGTTTCCACTTTGTTTTGGGTCTTCTATATTAATGACTTCGGCGCCCAGCATAGCTAACAGAGTGCCATGAAAAGAGCCGGCGCCCCAGGTTTCGAAGGAAAGAATACGTTTGCCTTGGAGAGGTAGCACTGTGATATCTCTGGATTGGCGCCAGTAACAAGCATTAATCTGTAGGTGTCTGTATTATTAGCCCGAATGGGTTTGGTAACTTATAGACTATGCAGCCAGTCTAAGGGTATTTATAACCTTTTAGTGCTTTAGCAACCCAAGTGGGCTTAAGCGAAACGGCTCACCCTAGCAAAAAATAGGAATAAGAAGTTCTGGCGAATAAAGGGGGTACACATATGCAATGTATGACCATCCAGCTCAGTCAACCTAAATCCGCTGTCAAGAACATTATTGCAGCTTAACTGAATAGATTAATGAATTGGCACAGAATTCTGAACACTACCGTTTCTCAGTAGAGCTTGCGATGGTTTTGGCCAATTACAATGATTCTATCTTCGGAAACCCCCGCGTTTTCGGCAAACTCTTCCCACTTCTCTATAGCTTTCGCAACTTCATCAATAATATCCATCGGACGCTTGATGCTGATGACTTTTCCGACAGCTATCAAATCCTCTAAAACGAAGTGGTCTCGCTTTCCGTTGACGCTCATTTGGTGTTGACTTGTCCATGCGCCACCTGGATTGTGGGCATAGGTGATATCAAAGGCGGGTGACAGGGACCATTCACCTCTCTGGTCCATGAGAAACGCGATGTTTTTAGTATGGTCATCCTGATTTCTGGCCAGCACATTGAATACCATCCTGCGATATTGCTGAATGGCTTCATTTTTGGGTAGGTACAGCTCGCGCATAACGCTAAAGAGTTGCTCGTATGAGTGCGCGCCAGCCATATTGAAGTCCAGGTGCGCGATACCACAAAGGGATTGCATATGGAGCTTTTGGCCGTTCACACGGTCGAACCGCTGTGTCATGAAGTGCGCTCTGCCATTTTCCTGCAGAAGCTTGCATTCCGTCATATCAATGCCGGCTTCCCGCGCCATAAAATAGTAGGCGAATTCAACCCGACCATAACCATCAGTAGAGCCGAGTTCTAAATCGCCAGCACCATCGAATTTCAGTAACCAGTAATCATACCCTTTGGGGGCTGGGACTTGGCCTGAGCGAATATCGCCTTTACCGTTCATGGCGATTACCGCTTTTGCTCGAGCCCCGCCCGCGCTGGTGCCCACTCTTAATATATCCAGTAATGTACCTGATTTTTGTGTGTCGCATTCACCGAGTTGCGCGTTGAGGCCTATTTGCTTATGAGTGATTGCAGCCGCTAGCTTTACCAGTTCTTCGACATTGATATCGACCGAATCCCTGAAAGTACCATCCACGGCGGGTTGAAATTCGAGCGCGCCCATACCCCGTGTACCGGTGTAACAAAGTCGCTCAATGGGGTTGAAGCTTGCCGGAGTTCTTCCCTGGCGTGCAAGCCAGGCATCGATAACGGCATTGCCGAATTTGTCGGGCAGGCAATCGGCAAGGAGGCCTGGCAAGCCCTTAAAGGTTTCCCGGTTGAGGGTGCGAAACATATACGGCTCTGACGAGACATCGGACGGCATGGTGACCGGGGCAATATCTAATCCCTTCTGTAGAAATTCTGGAGCATATTCGAAGGATCCATAGCCGGCATCATCCCAGTGAACAGCGCCAACCATCTCGTCCCACAAGTGTACCGTGGCAGTATTTGTCTGATTTACCATTTTGGCTTATCTCTTTTTTTGATAGCGCTTGGATTATTGGAGGCTTGAGAGCTGCGGCTGGCTCTCTTGCGCGGCTTACCGAGTGTGGCAATTTGCATAGGGCTGATTGAAGGTGGGGGTAGGAATGCCTCTAGAGATTCGAGCTGGTGTAACACCCTTAACGCGGCCACAAGGCTGTCGAGCCTGCCGCGACCGGCCTCTAGCCCTTTGATGGTGGAGGGGGAGAGGCCGGCACGTTCGGCCATATCATCCTGGGTGAGGTTCATCCGCAAACGGTACCCCTTTAACCGACTGCCGAGCGTCTCAAGTATCTGAGAGTCTGATTGCCCGTAAAAACTCATAACAGTTGCTTTTCCATATCTTGAGGTGTGAAACCCACCTTAATAGGTGGACTTGCAGCTATTATAGCGTATTTGTCAAAATTAGCCTAAGCGGGTGTAAAACCACCTTTTAATCATTTATTAAGGTCTCAATAGCTGCAAAAGCAACTTTTAAGAATGCCTCGACGGACGGTGTTTACGTAAAGAGCGCTACAAGAGACATAGCTCTAGGGCCAATCAAGCTGACGATAATCAAGGCCAAGAATCGAGGGACTGCTCATATATTAAGGATTGTCACCGTACTGCGGCACTCAATACGGGGGGCGCCTGATCCTGTTACGAAGCAGGCCAGTAATAGCATCATCGGCACCTCAACTTGGGCTCTATCACTCAGCGGCATTGAATCTGGCAGGCCCCAGTGCACTTTGATTGTGCCACCAAACCCGATGGGGCCGGTTTCCTCGCAACATGGTCGCATACAATGACTATGATATCGGGCGAAATATCGCTGGTAGAGCCACAGCTTTTGCTGGTCAGCCCTTCAAGTTGAGTCATTATGTTTCCGCAGATATTTTATGGAGCCCCAACCACCTACCCGCACGATTGACCTCCATTTTTCTTCCGGCCAAACGCTCGCCAGAGCTACTTCGGCAGATTAGAGGCCCCTTTCTAATAATTTGAGAAGTGTGCTTAGAAAGGTATCCGGTTAGGCTTGAGCACAAAACTTTCGTGGAAAATTGGAGGGCAAAACACTTTTCATTTTTCTCGTCCAAGATTTTCCAGTTTTAGCAAGTTGAGCCTAATCCAGCGGCAGTGATTTTTATTGAAGGGAAAGTATCGTGTGAAACTCCACCGGAGAAAGGCATATTTTTGAGCTGTAAAGCCGCAATAAATACGACTTGGCGTAATGGTTGCAGAGCAAAAAAATAAGAAGAGTTGTCTCGGTTCAAGTACGACAACTCTCTTTGTGAAAATCTATTAATCTAATTGAAGGCCGTAGCTAATGATGAGTTAAGCCGGAATCGCGGCTAGCCTCAAACAAAAACCAAGCCCGCTTTTCAGAGTGATCAATAAATTCCTCCAGTAGGCTGGCTGTTGCAATATCGTGGTGTTCATCACAGAGTTCATGGACTTTGCGCATATTAACAATCATTTGACGATTATCTTCGCCCAGCTCTGTCAACATATCCTGTGGATCTACATACTCAGAATTATTGTCTGAAGATCGTTGTAGCTTGGCGATGTGACCAATAGAGCGTAATGTAGTCCCCCCTAGTTTGCGTACTCGTTCCGCTAGGGCATCGGTCATTTCTAAAACATCATCGGCTTGATCATCAAACAGCAAATGGTAATCACGGAAGTGTGGGCCACTGACATGCCAGTGAAAATTTTTTGTCTTCACGTAGAGGCTGAAGGTATCAGCTAGCAGTGTATTGACTGCGTTAGTAATGCTGGCCCTAGCACTCTCACCCAGATCAGTCGGGGCGGTGAGTCTTGATTGATCCTTCGAGTCTACTGATTCTCTAGTTGCTTTTCTCATCAATACTTCGGACAGTTTTAGGGGGCGAAATAGGTAGGAACCAAGGCCGGATA
>NZ_JALBWM010000172.1 GCF_023895975.1 Microbulbifer okhotskensis | reverse complement strand
CGACCAGAGCGCTGCTTGATCAGGCCTGTTGAACACCAGAATTGACAATAACTCGCTGTAGTTTCAAGATGAGCTTATTTGTAATAATTGGCGACAGATAAGGGATTATGAGTCATAGGGTTATGAGTACACTAATACCATTTGCGATAAATAGGGAAAGTGGCGAACTTTGTGGTGTTGAAGATGTGCCACGTGGGCGCAGCTGTAATTGTGTCTGTCCCTCTTGTGGGCAGAGCGTTGTTGCTAGGCGTGGTGAGAAGGTGGAATGGCACTTTGCTCATGACAGTCGTGCCGAGGTAGTAGCTGAAAAAGAGTGTGACCTATCTTTTGAGTCGGTTTGTGCTCAAATGCTTAGGCAAATGCTACTTAGTTTAAAAAATGAGCCCTTAGCCCTTCCTGACTACATTGGAACTGTGGAACTAGTTAGAAATGGGAAGCCATTCGAAAAACTGACGTGGATAACTAGAGCTTCGAATCCTGTTGTCAGTGAGTACAAAGAGTTTTCTATTCCTTATACGCTCATAGCAGCGATACAAAATCATGAGCTGCTTCTCGATATCACGCATAGAGAGCGTGTGGCAATAAGCCTTGATGATTACCCTGGTAAAGTGTCAGGTCATTTGGAGTTTGACGTGTCAGACTATCTATCTTCACTAGAAATTAAGGGGCCTCGCGGAATTACTTATAAGGCTGCTATGCGTAGATGGGTAACTGAAGAGGTTTTAGCTAAAAGATGGCTTAATCACAAAAGAAAAGAGAGGAAGCTTGATAAGCTAAGAGAGGAGCTAAATGAAAGCCTTGATAATGAGATAGCACATTCGAAAAATATGTTGCACGAACAACGCCGAATATCAAGGAATGCAAATAATTCTATAGGGGCACATAGGCATCAGAGAGTTAGCCCCCCTAAAGTTCCTAGTGATAAGTATACTCATGAAGCAATGAGAAGAAGGGTTCAAGAAGAAGAAAGAAAAGAAAAAGAATCTAGAAGGCGGTTATTAGAAGGTGAATGGCCTAATACTCAAAGCTACTGTCCAGTTTGTAAGTATAAACTTGTTGCTCAGAAGTGCTCCTCTTGTTCTCCAAACGAATATACCAGGACTATGTGTCATGACTGTGGTGGGGCACGCACTGTAAAAACATGCCTGAACTGTGGTGTCTCAGCTAAAAAATGAAGCTCAGGTTTTCTCAGGCTAAGGCCCATATCTGGAGGCTGTTGGAGCCTTCACCGATTGGGCCCGCTTCGAGGCTGTCAGGCTAACTAGTAGTGAGTCAGGTTGGTGCTGAACAGTAGGCCGTCAAGCTTCTCAGCCTCAACCACGTCTTTGAATGCGTCGGTGCAGTAGATGGTTATATAGGATTCCTTGCTCCTAAATACCGGAACATCCTTCAGCTTGTCTTTATCGAACTCAATACCTGTCAGTAGATTTCCATTCAGGGTGACTGAGTCGGGAACTACTGCGTCGAGGTCTTCAGCAATTATCAGTGGATTGAACAGGTAAAACTTTGCATTCTGGTGAGTGCATGGCAGAAACTCGCCATAAGGGCCTAAGACCCCTTCCAGTGCTTTATAAGCCGATTCGTGCAATACAAGATAGTTTTGCCACTTAGATAGCGTGGGGATATTAGGGAGGCCATCTTCTAGGCAGAATTCAATTTCGAGAGGTTCCCATTCGTCAGCATAGCGTTTAGGCCTTATATCGATAATGAAATCATCATCCCCGCGCTTATCTTCGACTTCATCGATGTTGAAATGCGGGGTCATGTAGTCAGTACAGTTGGTGAATACTTGGTAAAGATTCACAATGGTATTTATCCCAGCCTTGCTGGCGGGCTCGTAGTGTCAACCAGGAGTCCGCCTAGTGGCTACGTTGCTGAGTTAGACGTGTGCCAGTTTGGCGCTGAATCTTAGCCCTTCGAGCTTCTCTTTCTCAACAAGGTTCTTAAAGGCTTCGGTGCAATAAATACAAATATATGACTCTTTAGTCCTGAATACTGGGGTGTCTTTTAGCTTTTCTTCATCAAAAGCAATACTTGCGAGCAAACCGTCATCTTTTGTGACAGAACCTGGCATTACCGCGTCGAGGTCTTCAGCAATTGTAAGAGGGTTAAATAGGTAAAATTTAGCCCCCTGATATGTGCAAGGTAGAAACTCACCGTACGGACCCAGCATACCCTCAAGAGCCTTGTAAGCCGACTCGTGCAGTACAAGGTAGTTAAGCCATGTAGATATCGCAGGAATCACGGGGGGGGAGTCACAAGCTTTAATACTCAACTCCAAGGGTACCCAGTCACTTGCGTAGGCTTGGGGCGTTGTGAAGATTGTGAAATCATCATCACCGCGCTTATCTTCAACCTCATCAGGGTCAAAGTAGACGGTCATGTAGTTATTGTCATCTTCAAATACTTGATAAAATTTCATGCTGTTTCTAAGGCTTTAAGTTCGGCGGCGGTTAACATAACAAAAGTAGGGAAGCTGGAGAACTTCAAATCGTATTCTATGCCCCTAAGCAACTTATCTATAGCCTCTTCCGAAAGGTTATTTAGGTCTAAGGTCTCAAACTTTAATTTTAACCATAAGTAATAACCATTTCTGTGAATACGGGAGTGTGGGACTGCGGCAGGCATTTTGGGGTGCGGAGTATCGGCTGTTCTTCGTGGAAGCCAGGTTCCATTCCTAATGTCATCCATCCTGATGTTAACCCGAGCCAAAATACCCCTCTGGCGCGTAGCCTTAGTGTGTGTTCCTGAAACAATTGCATGAGCATCACAGTTTCCACCTGGATGCGGTTTACCGTTCTTGTCCATAAATTTCCCAAGCCGGGCGGAGTCGTGCTCTTCGCTCCGTAGCTCCTTTCGGCTCATGGTGACAGCTTCTTGACGGTACTTATCTAGCGTTTCCTCAACCTGCTCTACAACCTGTAGAGCCATATAGTCCGCTTTAGTGATATTGTCCTTTGAGGCGAACATATCTATAGCCACCTCGCGGCGGTCTTTCAAATAGTACGGTTTTGGCTGTTCGTAGTGTCCCATTTGTATCTTTCCTCCCTGATGTTTCTGGCACCGTAGAATACCTAAGCTAGGTGGAATAATAAATATATCGTGAGTTACAAGCCTTTACTTTCGCCATGATGGCAGGAATTTTTCGATTTATTTCTACTGTCTCGCAAGAACCGCCTTTCAGCTTTCCCGCGCGTACTGGTCGCAAAACTCTGAGAAGGTGGCAATGGGGCGCACCCTCTGCTGAAAGGGCCTCTGTGGCTCTCTGAGCCGCTTTACTGGCCTTGGGGGTGGTTGATGTTGATGCGTTTTAGTGCTGCTTGGGGAGCACCTCAGTATTTCTCAGTAAGAATTGCGAACAAAGACCATATTGGTACGTTAGTGCACCTCATGTCTGTGGCTTGCTAATTGAGCTGCAAAAATCTTCCCTTTGATTGTTTTAATGAGTCAGGCAAATCGACACGGTTCCACATCCGGATTAACCTCTGAGTTTCTGGCACACATGCCACATATCTGTTTTCTTGTGGCAAGTGATGTAAACAAGCCTCAAGACTAGGGGCGTTTATGTCATACATAATCGTATAGCTGAGTAGTAAGGGAGTTCTCAATATGGAAATAGATTCTAATCAAATAGATACGTCTCCAAAATGGAGGTCGCTAATTAGAGATTTTAAGCGGCTAATTGCAGTGTCACTCATCATCGCTATTTGCGCTGGGGCGATGTACGCATCTACGTTTAACGGGGGGTTATCCACTGACAGTGGCGCTAAGTTTTATACACAAGTTTTTCCAGTTTTATTATGTAAATCAATAAGTTACAGTTTGTCCTAGTAAGAATTACAGATTTGATTGGATTATTATGCAGGACTGGGTCATGGACGAAGTAAAAAATCAGGTTATGGGTGATACACGCTTGAATAAGCGCTTGTCCAATATTCTTAGTAGTTTAAGTTCAGATCCAAAGAATAGCATTCCCTGTGCAAACAAAACTTGGGCAGAAACGTTTGGGGCTTATCGTTTTATCGAAAATGATAAAGTCAACTTTGACTCTATTATGAGCGGCCATAAATCGGCAACTCTTGAGAGAATCAAGGCGCAGCCCGTTGTTCTTATCCCTCAAGATACCACCTTTCTAAATTTTGCCACTGACTTAGAAAGTAAAGAGATGGGAACACTTAGACGGAAAGAGACCAATCAGCAACTGTTGCACACCTCCATCGCTATAACACCATCAAGAGTTAACTTGGGTGTCGTTGAGGGCAGTATGTGGCAGAGAGATAAGGAGTCAAGCGCTAATTCCCGCTATACCAAGTCGATAAAGGATAAGGAGAGTCGACGCTGGCTAGACCATTACGAAACGGCTTGTCAGATACAGGAGCGCTGCCCTGAAAGCACAATTGTGAGTATCGCTGATAGAGAGGGGGATATTCATGAGTGGTTTCAACTGGCGGAAGATCAAAGCGAACAGCGACGTGCGAGCTATATCGTTCGGGCTAAGGCAAATCGCACCTTGGAGCTTGATGGAGAAGAAACGGTTTTGCTTTGGGACCATATGAATGAGCAGAAATCTATTGGTCAATACACGGTAGATATTCCCAAGCGGAATGGAGAACCTGGAAGAAAAGCCAAAGTCAGCGTATCCACTACTGAAATACGATTACTAGGAAAAGGAAAATCTAAAAGACCACTTTCTCTCTATGCTGTACTGGCTAAAGAATTAACCCCACCAGAGTGTTCCCTAATGAGATAAACCCCACCTAATGATGCAATAAATCCTGGGACTAGGTGGGATATACCGGGGTTATATGGGATAGAGTTTACAACGGCGTTGCATGTGGTGAAATGGAGACTTAGAAGAGTTCAGGTTGATTTGGATCGCCTTTCGCTCTCACTCTCGAAATGACTTTGTAGATGCCACGCACTGTCATACCGTATTTGCGTGCTAGTTGTGAATGGTTGCGTCCGTTGAACTCTTCGTAGATCTGAGCATCACGAGACGCAACGCGGTAGTGATAGTCCTTCGGAACCGTTACGATTTGCCCGCCCCAGGTTGTAGCCAAATGATCAGCAATAGCGCAGCCCGCCTGATCCGCAATATCTGAATTCACCCCATGCTGCTTTAACACCTCGCGAGCATGGGCGTGGATTTCCTCCAGGAGTTCATGACGGCGGCTCTCCATATTTGGATCTTGATGCCTCACTGTTTTCCTCCTTTATTCTCTTCACGATCCAGCCAGGCTTTCAGCGCTTCGATCACTTTTGTAGCCTGCTGACCATTTA
>NZ_JALBWM010000171.1 GCF_023895975.1 Microbulbifer okhotskensis | reverse complement strand
CTGACCGTTCTTTTCCAGGGGATTAACTGATGCACTTCAAAGTTGAATGCAGGTTATTCAATGCAATTCCGTTGTGTTTTCCCGAGTTTGATTTTTCATTAGAGGCTTCCAGCCCTACGCCATTATCTTCCACTTCAATCACCCACTGTATTCCCTCGCGTTTTACCTTTAGAGAAACAAGCCCACCCTTAGCCGCAGGCTCAATACCATGAAAAATAGCATTCTCTACCAGGGGCTGCACCAGCAAAGGGGGGACGGCAGCCCCCAGGTTTACCTCGTCCGTCAGCTCAACCTTGTACTGAAGCCGCTCGCCCAAACGTATTTTTTGAATAGCCAGGTAACACTCCAGGCTATTGAGTTCATCCTTTAATGAAACCTGATCTGAACGAGACTTTTTTAAGCTAAAACGTAAAAGATCACTGAAATTATCCAGCAATAATTCCGCCTTTTGAGGATCATGACGAATCAACATTTTTAAGTTAGCCAAAGTATTAAATAGAAAGTGCGGTTCAATTTGGCTTTGTAGGACTTTAAGTTGACTTTGCATTAAAGTCTTCTGCTGTTGAGCCTGCTGCAATTTTGCCTCTTGATGTTTTGTCTCCAGCTGATAGGACTGATCCCGATTCAGGTTAAATTGGTAGATTAAAGTTGTAATAATCATTGCGACAATCAAAAAATCAATCGCAGGGAAGTCTCCATAACCAGACACCCACCACCAGGCATGTAATGTTCCCAATGAGATCGCGGCTATAGTCGTCACCGCGTACTTCAGTTTTTGCGGCCAAGCAGGCCTTAAAAACTCGATCAACTGCCGTGAAGACGCCCCTATAAATCCATACGCCAACGAAATGACCCCATGCACATAGTAGCTCCCCCCCCAAATAATCTGGGTAATCACCGCCACGGCCGCACAGAGGGCCAGGGTACGTAAATATCTGCTCAATATACTCACAGTCAATCCCGCCTAAAAAACAATGCTGCTACTCAAAGTGACCACTGCCTGATTTGGGAGCTGGGCAGAGGCAGACTCTTCCGGGCCATCAAAGTACCTGACGGAAGCTGCGACCGTCCAATCACTGCCCACTTCGCAACTAAACCCGGCCGTGAATATGATGCCGCCATCCTCAGGCGTGTAGATCAAATCCACCTTGGGATGATACTCGTGATTGGAAAGCCCCCAATGTACCAGCATCGTGTGCTGTAAGGCATTTTCACTTAGATAAGCCTGCGCAGAGGACAGGCGAAGGCCATCCCAGAGCGCGCCTCGACTTTGATACCATTGGCTATTATCCCGTAGCGTACTCCAGTTCTTATGCCCCCAGGCACGACTATCAAACCAATACTCGAGAATGACAGAGTGTCCGCGACTATTTGCCCAAGTCATTCCCATTAGCGCCAACCAACCATTATCTAACTCAATTTGCTTCGGCGCGGATGCCAGCTCGGGAGACTGAGGTTCTTGCCAATACAAATATTCCTGCTGATATCGCCACTCGCCGTGCAGCTCCCATTGCTCACCATATGTATTCACCCAGCTAGCCCCCAAGTTAATTCCACGCTGGTCATCCAGATAGCCCAGAAATTGCCACTCAGCACTGGCCTCCAGTTGATACCACCGTACAGCTAAGCCTTTAGGTAACTCGTTTTCCGCTTCCTGACCTGCATTGGCATCCACCCACATGATGCTCAGCTCGCCACTTTCAGTGAAGCGGCTAGCTGAAATTACTGCGACACCTTCGTTGGCCTGCAGGGAGACCGGATTGCGCTCCACAGGCAAGAACCAGTCCAAAGGTCGATAACCATATCCCACACCAAAGTCCAGGCGACGCTTGCCCAGCAGCCAGTCCCAGCCCAGCCACTCCCGCTGCCAAAACAGCTCCTCAACCACCAGCAGGGTGTCCTCGCTGCCACCCCTTTTCGCTTTGTGTATCACTGAAACTTGCCCCTCCCAAGTGCCGTAGTGTAGAGCGCCCTGTAATAGCGCTTGCCGGGATAGGTTTGAGTTCGTTTCAAATAAGGCGCTATCAGAAGTAAAACCGTGAGCGGCAGCTATCGCCAGCTCCCACTGGGATTCCAGTGATTCCGCCTGGCACAGGCCACAGCTGAGTAGAAGAGAGAGAGCCCAGAAATATTGTGTGTTCATTTTTGCCTCCTTTCGATGAAGGCAAGCTATCAGCCGGGTCACCAATCACCACTGGATAAGACCAGCGGTTATTTGGAGGGAAGAATTGCAATTGCGGGGGATAGACGAAGGGTAAATTTCCCCGGCAGTATATCGCGGCGAGCCTGTCACTTCTTTCTCAGCCATCCCAGGATACGGTTGCTGGCCACCTGCCAAGTCCCAGAGGGCTTGTAAATAAGAGGGTAGGTTTCTCGCGTTGATGAAAATGGGCCTGCGTTTTGCTGGATAATTTCCAGAGAGCCCTGCTTAAAATCTATCCGAGAAACAATGGCCACATGACCATAAGGATTAGTCACTGTCGGGCGATACACGACTAAATCACCAACCCCAGGCGGCATAGTTCCGGCGTTGCGAAACTGCAACAAGCCTCTTTTGCTATTCAGCTCTCCATGGCTGACTGCACCATCAAAAAAATCCTTCGCGTGCCCATAACTATCCGGCATACGATGTCCCAGCCGCTCATAGTAATAGCGCTTCACAAACTCTACACACTGGTACTTTAAGCCGATGTTATAGCCATCTGCTGAGGTGTTGCGCTCTTCAACATGATTGACACCACCGTTGTAGTAAACATTCACTCCATGCAGCGAATCGATCACCTCACCGATTCTATAGTCTGGATTGAGATTGAGGCGCGTCACCCATTGATAAGCAGTTACAATTGCCAGCAGGCAAGCACTCAGAGTAGCGAGAGACACCAGTATCCGAGTAGTTTTTTTGTTGTCCTTGATTCTCGTAATAACAGACCGCATTCCCTTTCTCCAATAAACAACCCTGATTTATTTTTCTGATTTTAATGCCGACAACGCAAAGAAACGCACCAACTCCCGACCTGGGGTAGCTTCACTCCGATTCACCCACCCCCGAAATTGCCGGTAAAGCCCCCTTGCGATGCCTCTGAACTACAAAGCGGTCACAACCAAGGCACTGTTTTACAGGATGTATGGCAGAAGGCCAAACGATATAGCATCTGTTTGGCGTCAACAATCAGTCACCTCCAGCCAAAAAAGAGGAGCGGTTTTCGCCTCCGGTGACCCACAATCAACTTTCGGTTACCTAAACACTATCCCGCTGGAACCGTACCAATTAGCAGTTGTCCATCACTTACAAATCATCCAGCTAAATCGCACATACAGATAATTAGAGACTGTCATGCCTGATACCCTTAAATTTTTCACTGTGATTAGTTTATCCGTTTTCCTCACAGCCTGTGGGGGCGGCTCCAGTAATAGCAGTGATTCCAGTGAAGAATCCCCAAGCACAGAAACAAGTACCGAAAACGACTCCGATGATGGGGATGAAACCGATGCTGATAGCGGCACAGATACTGATTCAGATACCGGCGGTTACACCTTTAACCCCAGCACCCCATTATCAACTCTCATTGTAGGGACACGAGAATTTACCAGCGGTACCCTAACTCTGGAAAATACAGACAACAGCAGTCCGCAATTTCAGGCCAGTAATGTAGAGGGCAATTACGGAAATTTAACCCTGTTTGCCAATGGTGGTTGGGAATACCAGCTAAATGCCAATACCCAGGATTTAAATAGCGGCCAATCTGTAGAGGATCTGATCGCATTCCAGCTCACTGATGGCAGCACCCTCTCCGTTACTTTTTCTATTCAAACAATAGAAGCCACAGAAAGCAGTGTGGTTTTCATTTTTATGAACTTCTCCGATGCCTCGGTTGGCAACGACTTGAGTGTATCCCAGATAGCGGACATGACCTTCAATGATACCGACTCCCTGGATAACACCTACAAAGAAAACTCCCTCGGACAATTGAAGTTCCGCCGTCACTTGAGTGACAACACCTCCTTGGCCCAGTACTGCTACGGCGAAGACAATAACGAATCTAGCTCCATCGACTGCTTTAATTACAACATTCCCGACAGTCAGACTGGTGGTGTATTAAGTGTGGCCAATGCACAGTCTCGCTCAGGCGGTCAGTATACGGATGGAGGCTATACCTGGAGAGATAATGCCACCAGCTGGATTCAGAATAATTATGTCGATGCAAACAATCGACCGGTAGATCTGGATGACTGGCGCCACCGTGTCTATATCTACCCCGAAGCTGCCGCCAACGCCGATCTGGTGGGCACTGGTGTCGCCTCCGTGGGCGGACAGTGGAGCATCATTGTCAGCGATAGTGACCAACTGATTATGGGACACGAGATTGGCCACAATATCGGCCTGAGCCACGCCGGCAATGACGATAATAATGATGGAGATACCAATGACAACAACGAAAGTGAATACGGCAGCAGCGGTTCCTTTATGGGTAATGGCTGGCAGTCCAGGCTATTCGGCAGTGGTCATCGGGACTATATGGGCTGGTATGATGCCTTCACAGGGTATACAGAAACCGTCGGAAAATCCGCAAACACTACTGCTCGCATAGATCTGCAAGCGATAGAACTAACCGCCGGAGAACTCAAAGAGTCACAGCCACAGCTTCTCAAAGTCGAAAGCACCGGCAGCAGAAATGGCGAGAACTATTACTATATCGAATACCATATCGATCACGACATCCTAAACCCCCGTCCATATCATGAAAATGCCGTAACAATTCATTACCTGCGCGGCAGTAGCAGTAACAATGTCATCGCCAACCAGGTGGCCACTTTGTCCACTCCAGGCGACAACTTCACTGACTCATCTGCCGGGGTTACCATTGAATTTGAATCCGTGGACGCCAGCAATCAATCCGCCACGATTTCTGTTAGTTATAGCAACTAATCTACCGAAGAGTATGACTACGATGAAAACCTTACCCCTGGCCCTGCTGCTCTCACTCTCTTCCTTCGCGATAGCAGAAGAAACAGTAACCGGCGTATTGGAAGAGGAAATCTCTGAGAACTTTCAAACCGGCGAAATCGACCGTCGTTTCTCCCTGAAGGATGAAAACACCGGAGAGTACTATTTTATTGATGCGCAGGAGATCAAAGAAAAAGGTATGAAGTCTGGTGAGCGAGTCCGCATTCACGGTGAGCGGGAGAATAAACGTCGGTTTCGTATTCGAGAATCACAACGGCTGGAGTTGCGGCGGGAGGAGTAGCTCTATTTTTCGCATAAAATAAAGACCCAGTAAGGCCTTGCCTATTGATCCAATACTTAAAAAATTACGGTCATGCGTCGTTTCTTTACTACCGACGTAACTATTCAGCACTAACCTCAAAAAATTTGAATTTTTCCAATAAAAACCTAG
>NZ_JALBWM010000170.1 GCF_023895975.1 Microbulbifer okhotskensis | reverse complement strand
GCTATTTTAGGTCTATTCTGTTCGTTTTTACACCGATTTATATGGGACAGCCCTGTCCCCTAGGGCCTGTTGACCAACCTTAGGGAACCTCACAACCTTTTGATGCGGTCCAAATTTTATACCGCTGTTCTCTGCTGAGATTATATTTTAGGCTTTCGATATCCGATTCGACCCGCTCAATTTTTCCCGAGCCAACAATGGCTAAGGGGTTAGGTGGGAGGCGTCGCACCCACGTATAGATTGCCTGATCGATACTATTTGCCCCTATCTCATCTTTGACTTCTCTCAAGGCAGTAAGTAAGCGCATCGCTTGAGTGTCTGAGCCACTGAATATCTGCCCACCGGCCAGGCAGGACCAAGCCATTGGTCGATTGGTCCAGGGTGCCATCGTGCGCAACCTCAAAATTAGTGGGGTTTAGCTCCACCTTAGTAACCAATCAGGTGGAGCAGCAGGATATCAATATGCTCCACACCCAGCCGGGACAGAGAGCTATCCACTGAGTGCTGAATATATTGTGCGCTGGAGTCATAGTGCTTTACTACCCTGTCGGGGTAATTTTCAGAGCACAGCTTAATGCTGTATTTGGTGGCAATCTCAATGTGATTTCGAATAGATTTATCCAGTTTGAGTGCTTCACCAAAGAGTTGCTCGCAGTAGTAATCCCCGTAGATATCCGCATGATCGATGGTGGTAATTCTCCTATCTACATGCTCTTTTAGGGTAGTCAGGCGCTGCTGGGGGGTTAAGTTTCAATCATTTAAGCGCCAATAGCCTTGAATCAACTCCGATAGATTTGGGACACTAAAGCTCTCGCAACCACCGGGTACCTGCCTGATCAAAAACTCGAGAATATTTTTGTTTCTACGGAGTCTCAACGCCTAAAGTAGAGTGGAGGCTAATCATTTGGGACTCTGGCTTATGTCGCGGAGCCCATTTTTCAACTTGTTGGATACACCCGGCGACAGACCGCAAATTTAAGGTCTTTTACCTGTATTGCTAGGGGGAATCGTATGGTTAGTGACGAAGAGAGATTTTTTGGTTGGTTGATAATTCATCTGCTCGATATTGACACTCTTAATAGCAAGTGGAATATTGCGGTTTTTTACGCTGTTTTTTTACGCTGTTTTTTTAAGCTGTTTTTTTAAGCTGTTTTTGGAGTTGCAATATTCAATGCGCCAATAAGTATATTTAGTATTTCCCCTCTGTTGTTAACGTTGTTTATTTCATTTAATACTTTTTGGGTTTTCGCTGGAGTTGCAGTAGTGACTAGTAAGAGCTATGCCCCTAAACTGGTTTTGATATTTTCAATGGTGAGTATTTTAAATGTTCCAGTGGGAACTGTGGTGGGAGGGTTTTATCTTTGGCAGCATATCCAGAAACGTCAATAGCCGCATTAAAAAATGCAAAGCCGATTCTGTGTTCGCGTCATCCTATCCACGCAAATATAAATTCAGATAGAAGCAGTGTAATATTATTGAGCTGTTGATGGTGAAGTGGTACGCAAATAAATTGTGATAAAAATTTCTTGGGACCAAGCAGTTCCGGTAGTTGTTTTACCGGTCAGCATGATTAACAATGGTGCAAGCGATATGTACACAAAACTTTGGCAATAGCCAAAAAGAAATAAACAACAATAATGTAGTAGGTGTACGCATATGGAACTGTTAGCCTTGCGCTGGAGCTTTAAACTCTTGTCCCTGCTTTTGGTGCTAAATGTCATTCAAGGATGTTCTGAGTCTCCAAAGAATAATCAAGAAAGTCGAGCGTTCTTTACTCAAAGGGCGCTCTCCCTAGCGCCCGCTGACCCTGAAATCGCTGAGATATATACCCGTACGTGCCATAGCTGCCACAGCACTGGCGCCAGCGCCGCCCCCCTTACTGGGGATTTAGCCAGCTGGAAACCTCGCATGGAAAAGGGGGTGGATGTATTGGTGGAAAACGCGATTAATGGATTCCAGGGCATGCCTCCCCTAGGTCTTTGCTTTGAGTGCTCCCCTGAACAGTTCGAACAGTTGATCGTCTTTATGGCTACAGCAGAGTAAGGAATATGGGATTCAGTCGTCGTCAGTTTATCAACTCCATCGCGATCGGCTCCGCATCACTGGCCGCCGCGCCCATCTCCTCGGTTGCACGCACCTTGTTGCAAACAGCAGCACCCTCGACAAAAAAGATAGGGGTTCGTTGGCGGAACTGGTCGGGTTCTCAAGAGTGTCTGCCCACCCATCGACTGGCCCCCAAAGACATTCCCGCATTACAGACGGCGATTGCAGAAGCGCAAGGCACCGTCAGAGCTGTAGGCGCAGGACATTCCTTCACCGCATTGGTACCCACAGACGATACGATCATCTCTCTGGGCCGCATTACCGGTGTCGCCGACCACGATACCGATAAGGTGCAGGCAACGATCTACGCCGGCACCCGGGTTGCAGATATCGGCCAACCCCTCGAAGATATTGGGCAGGCACTGATCAATCAGCCGGATATCGACGAGCAAACTTTAGGGGGCTGCCTGGCAACCGCGACCCATGGTACCGGTGCCGGCCTGGGGTGTATGTCTAGCTATGCAGCGGGTATCGAGCTGGTGACGGCAAGCGGTGACACACTCTGGTGTGACCGCGAGCAAAACCCTGAAATTTTCGCGGCAGCGCAAGTATCCCTCGGCAGCCTGGGGATGGTGACCAAAGTGTGTATGCAGAATCAGCCCAGCTATCGTCTGCGCCGTGAGTCCTGGGTGGCGCCACTAGAAGAGGTGCTGGAGCAGGCGTCGGCACTGGCCGATGCCAACCGTAACTTTGAGTTCTATTACATCCCGTTTTCCGGCATGTGCATGGCGGACTCCCACCAGACAACCACCGAGGAGGTTTTCTCTACGGAGCGGGAAGATACCAATGAAGCCGTTATGACGCTGAAATCTGTGCGGGATTGGCTGGGCTGGTCACCAAAGCTCCGCCAGTTTGCCCTACAAGGTGCGATGGAAGATATCGAAAGGGAAGTCGTGGTTGAATCCTCCTGGCGGAACTATGCCAGTGAGCGAAATGTGCGTTTCAATGAAATGGAATACCATTTGCCCCGAGAAGCCGGCTTAAAAGCCTTTGCGGAAATACGCCGTACGATTGAGGATAACAACCTGGACGTCTTCTTTCCGATCGAAGTACGTTTCGTCAAAGGTGACAGTATCTGGCTGAGTCCTTTCTACAAGCAAGAATCAGTATCCATCGCCATACATCGCTACTTTGAAGAAGACCACCGGCCCTTGTTTCAGGCCATTGAGCCCATTATGCGTAAATATGGTGGACGCCCGCACTGGGGCAAGCTAAACAAGTTGCAAGGGCAGGAATTTGCCGAGTTCTACCCCCGTTGGCAGGATTTCCTGGCAGTTCGCCGTGAGCTGGACCCCACAGGAAAGTTCTTAAACCCCTACTTAAAATCGCTGTTTGCCTGAATCGTCTGGGTTTTTGACCGGTTAACCTGACACAAGGAAAATAATAATGGACAGCAAGCGCCGGAAGTTATTGATGGGTGGTGTGGCACTGGGGGCAGTGGCCGGAGTATCGGTACTGCGTCCCAAAGCACAGGGGCAGGGCGGGCACAGTGAATATTTTTCCAGTGTTTCTAAGGCCCTGGATAATACCGGCTTTTCCGGCCCCACATTGGTTGTCGACCTGGAGCGGCTACAAAATAACGCTGATGTTTTATTCAGCCACCTCAGCGGCCACTACGACTATCGGGTGGTCGCCAAATCGTTACCATCGCTCAATTTGCTGGATGTTGTCACGCAGCGCACGAAAACCAACCGCATTATGGTCTTCCAGCTGCCGTTCCTGCAGCAATTGGTAAAATCTTATCCCAATACTGATATTTTGCTGGGCAAACCCCTTCCCTTTGCTGCAGCCAAGGCTTTCTATTCCGATGCGCGGGGGGCGCAATTCGATCCTTCCCGGCAATTGCAATGGCTGCTAGACAGCCCCCGCCGTCTCAATCAATACGCCAGCCTGGCACGCTCTCTGGGGCAAAGCTTGCGCATCAATATTGAGATCGATGTAGGCCTACACCGGGGTGGGGTTGCAAATGAGGAAGACCTCAACGCGATGCTCAGTATTATCCAGCGGGAACCCCTGTTAAAGTTTGCAGGCTTTATGGGCTACGACGCCCATGCCGCAAAGATGCCCGGCATTCTCGGCGGGCCAGAAAAGGCGATCAGTCAGGGGCTGGATATTTACCGGGGCAGAATCGAGCAGGCTCAGGCTCGCTTGGGCGAGGCATTCCCCAAAGCGCCGACAATGAATGCGGCCGGTAGCCCCACCTACCAGCTGTATAAACCTCATGCGGGTAGCGCCCCCTGTAGCGAGATTGCTGCGGGCTCCTGTCTTGTCAAGCCGGCGGGCTTTGATCTTCCTACCTTATCCGATCATCTCCCTGCCGCCTATATCGCCAGTCCGGTACTGAAGAAACTGTCACAGACACAGATACCGGGGATAGAAGGGCTCACGGGCCCCTTCAATTGGCTGAACCCCAATCGCCAACAGACGTTCTTTATTTCCGGTGGCTACTGGAAAGCCCAACCGGAATCGCCGCAAGGGCTATCCATCAATCCCATCTATGGTCGCTCCAGTAACCAGGAGATGCTAAACGGCTCCAGCAAGGTGTTGTTGAATGAAGATGACTGGGTCTTCCTCAGGCCCACTCAAAGTGAATCGGTATTTTTGCAGTTTGGTGATATCGCTGTTTACAACAAAGGCGAGATTGTCGATCTCTGGCCGGTGCTGGGCAATTCCTGATCTGTATTTTTTACCAATGACAGTAAGTGGCTCTGGATTAAGTGTTGTGCTGGACCCCTGAGAGGCCATCGTTGCTCCTCAATAATAATATTTGGAGGTAATAGTGATCTTTCAAGTGGTCTTGATATTGAATACCATTTGGTTTCTGATGGGATTTAATGTCTTCTCCCTGAGAAACCAAATATTTGCCAAGTTGCTGGTGCCTAGGGCGCAGAGGGATACGCCGGTTTTTGGAATCTTGGCGGAGTCGGGAAAGTTCCTCGGTGGATTCAATCTTTCCCTGGCCCTCCTTAATATTTTACTGTTGCTAAATCAATCCGAGTTTTCAGGTGATATTCAACGGGCAGTCTTATTGTTTGTCTTTGCAGTAACACACGGATCGCAATTTGCATATAATGTCCCCGTTGTTCTCCAGAATCGCATTGGTAAAGGGCCATGGCAAGTAAAAGGCGTAATGCGCTTTATATTTATCACTGACTTTTTAATGATGGTACTGAATCTGGTCGTTGCGTTCTGGTTCTACTTCTAGTGTGCTGTATTAAATAGATTCCTGCATTCAATCCTGTATTCAACTATGAAGTGCATCACCCTTTGGGCTACATCCTGCTTATCAGCCCAGACATACAAGTAAATGGCTTCATAGCTGATTAGCAGGTTT
>NZ_JALBWM010000016.1 GCF_023895975.1 Microbulbifer okhotskensis | reverse complement strand
TTCGGAAAAAAGCCGGCTGGGATAGTGAAACTTTAGACAAGATAATTACAGCCACCATTTAAGCTGATTTATATGGGACAGCCCTGGGGGTTGGGGCCGTCTACCTGGGTGAGGCGATCGAGGGCGTCGTAGTGATAGCTGTGGGTGCCGCGCAGGCTATCTTAAATTTTGGCGATCTGGCCGGCTTTGTTGTACTGGTAGCCGCGTTCCAGGATTGGGCTTGAGTCCTGAGTCGGATCTGATACTGGACTACCGATTTTCCCTAGGCGTAGCTTTTGCAGGCGGCCCTGGGGGTCGTAGTCCCTTTGGCTTTCCAGTCCGTTGCCATGCTGGCGCTCAGTTTCCCGACCCAGTTCATCGTGGCCAATTCGGGTGATCAGCTGGTCGGTATCGCTGCCCACTGGGCGGCGGTGCAGGCTTTGGAATTGGCCGGCGGGGTTGAAGGCGAAGTTGAGTATTTCACCATCAGGCAAAGTCGTGGCAATGCGGTTGCCAGCAGCATCGTAGTTATGGGTGAGTTTATCTTTGCCCTGCCAATCCGCAGTTACGCGGCCATTGGCATCGTATTCCCAGCGCAGTTTGCGGTGGGTATTTTCCGCTTCAATTAGCTGACCGCTGCGGTTGTAGCGGAAGTTCCGGGGTGACTTCTTCCAGCAGGCGGCCGAAAGGGTCGCGCTCGAAGAGGGTGTCGATTCCCTTGCCGCTATCCGTATCCGTGACCGCTCTGGAGCTGACCAGATGACCGGCACGGTTATAGGCGTAGCGAGTCACGCGGCCATCGAAGCCCACTTCTTCAATCAGGCGTTCGTTAAGATCGTATTTAAGCTGGTAGCGCTCGCCATTTTCGTTGGTGAGGCCAATTAAGTTACGCTCGCCATCGTAGTGGTATTCGAGGCGGCTGCCGTCCGGGTTGGTGCGGGTTTTTACCTGGCTGAGGCCGTCGTAGGCATAACAGGTGCTGCGGCCTTCCGAGTCGGTAACTTCGGCGAGCAGCCCTTGGGGGTTGTAGCTGTATTGGGTGCGGGCGCCGTCTGGGGTGGTAACTGCATGAATGCGATCCTGGGTATCGTATTCGTAATGCGTTATCTGGCCGGGGGCGTGCTGCACTTCTGCCAGGCGGCGGGCACCATCGTAGCGATAGTGCTGGGTGCGGCCCATGGGGTCTTTAACGGCGGCAAGTTTACCTTCGGGGTTCCACAGATAGCGGGTGGCGTTGCCCAGGGGGTCGGTGACACTGCCGATCAGGCCCACGGGGTTATAGCCGTACTGGGTGCGATTACCCAGAGGATCTTCGGTACCTACGATCTGGCCATTTTTGTTGTAGCGGCGCTGCCAACTGTTGCCGGCAGGGTCGGTCACTTTTACGGGCAGGCCTTCGCGATTGTATTCGATACGGTGGCTGTTGCCGCTGGCATCGGTCTTTTGGCTCAGGCGACCCTGCTCGTCGTAGTGATAAATTTCTTCGCGCAGGCGGCCATCATCGCTGGGCAGCTGCACTTTGGTGACTTGGCCCAGGTCGTTGTAGCTGTAGAGGGTCTCGGCCCCTTCGGGGTCGCGGTGGTAAATCGGCAGGGCGCGATCGTTAAAGCGGTAGCGTTCCTGGCCTCCCCGGGTATCCGTAACGGTAACTCCGTGGCCATCCTCATCCCAGGCGAATTCGTAGTTGTAGGTCGCCTGCCCGTCGATGGAATCGCCCCATTGGCGTACGCAGCGGGCAGAGGGGCCTTCTTTATCCCATTCAAAGTAAAAGCGGTAACCGGTTTTCAGGGTGCGCTTGGAAATAACATGCTGGTGATATTCATATTGCTCGCTGAATCCATCCGCATCGGTGGCTTTTATCAGGTCGCCTTCATCGCTGTATTCGTACTGGGCCAGTATTTTAATGCGGCCATCGCGAGTTTCTTTCTTTAACTCCCCAATACGCAGGCTATTGGCTTGCCCCTCGGGCGGGCTGATATGCAGGGCTTCGCCAAGGCTGCTCTCGATACAAATCAGGCGTTCGTCGATATAGTGGAACAGGTAATAGTTGCCGTAGCCATCGCGAATTTCAGAGAGTTTGAGCGCGCCGGTTTCCCCGGTGGCATTGAAGAGTTTTTGTACTCCGTTGGAGGCGCCGTAGGGGGTAATAATCCGGCAGCCGCTATTTTAGCGGGTGTGAATTGTTGGATAGCTGGGATCAGCTCGCCAGTTTAACTGGTACTTTTAAATGGATAATTGAGGCTTTTCTGAGCACACGAATGCGTATAGTAATATAGGCGCACAAATAATCTTATTGGATTTTATTAAGTTTTTTTCAGTGTCAAAACTGCGTAAAATCGATAGATATTTATCAGTATTATGGGGCGTGATTGAGTAAGCTTCTGTGAGCCCATGCCGTAAAATAAGCTCAAGAGAGACTCAAGAAACCCAAGAATTCATTAATCAGTCCATCCCTCCAAAGGAGAACGGCAGCGTGACCTAAGAGTAAATAAAAGGCGCTGACCCAAGGTGCTGTAACACCAGGGGCCAGCTAACCAAATTGATAAGAACAGTATCAAAATGGCTATATGGATAATACGCTAGAAACCCGTTCGTCTTCAATAAAGTGGAGTACATTCAGTAGCTTGGAGCGATACCCCAAGCTCTGGGAGCGTTGCGTCCGCCTTTTCTTCTTTTGTGCCTACCGTTCTCGTGCCCCTCCTCGTATTTCCTTCGAAAATCACATTCCAAGCCTTCCTTGCCCGGAAGACCTATCCATGGTTTGAGTATCAGTAGGAAATAAATATGTTGATCTTGAAACGCCGGACCGGCGAAAACCTAAGAATTGGAACCAATGTCTCAATCACAGTATTGGAGGTTAAGGGTAATCAGGTGAAGATAGGGATTCACGCCCCAAAATCTTTGTCCGTTCACCGTGAAGAAATTTATGTGCGCATCCGAAATGAACGGGAACTGGAACTGGAACTGGACAATGGAAATCTTTGAAAAATTAATTTCCCCAATAGGAAGGGCGCTTGTTATCAGTTCAATAGGTCTTCACCGAGTTGGCGCGGCGGTCAATAGGCAAAGGAGGGGCTGCGCTTTTCTTATTAAAACCAGTCGTGTGCTTCATGCTCTAACTCAGGCTGGATTGACTTTATTTTCTCATTGGATAACGCGGTATCTGAGATACTAGTCGCCCCAAAAAAAAGCATAATCCCAACATCCTTTTGAGGCGGGTAAAACCACCAAATCAGTTTAGCCAACGAAAGGGGGATGAGCTTGGCACCATTTGGTGGGTGTCCAGGCTTGCCCCAAAAGGGCTACCTTTTCAGCTAGGTCACTATTTAGAGCTAGTGGACTGGAGTGGCCGACATTTAGACCCCAGAAAACGAGGCTATATTACCGAAAACACACCCCCTATTCTGAATCGGCTCGGCATCTCACCCAAGCACTGGCTCTATCTCAACCGGAATTTTGAAAGTCGCTTTAAAGGATTGGTAGGGTCTGTAGAGGCGGTACACCAAGCATGTACGCAACTCAATAAATGCTGGGTACACGGCATAAGCGACTGTCGGCGCCTACTCTCAGCTGCGCCCTATTAATCTACTCCTGCCTCAAGTACTCGTTAGCACGATTGCCGCCCTTTTATCCAAAAGCAGCGATTCCCAAAACCTAACTAGCAATTCCCAGAATTTCAGTTTCTTTAGCTCTAAGCCAAAAAGAAAGAGCCGCCAGAGGGAAGGTTAGCTTCATTGCTGGCGCCCCTCTCCAATCTATGGATGTCCCAATCTGCATCCAACTAGCAATTCCCAGCATTTCAGCTCCTTTACCTCAAAGCCAAAAAGAAAGAGCCGCCAGAGGGGGGGGGTAGCTTCATTGCTGGCGCCCCTCTCCAATCTATGGATGTCCCAATCTGCACCTCTGCGAGAAAAATAGCCAACTATTTTTTACCCCTAAATCTATGGGCACCCAAGAATGCTCCTGTTACTTTTTTAACCTCTCAGCCTGATGACATTCTGGAAAATGGCCAGCCCAATGAAAGCTCCTTATAAATTCAGCTAAATGCAACGTCCGCACCACCAGTTTCGCACTCAGTCAAACTCATCAACTTGACACCAAATCCGTGCTCAGGGTCCCATTTACAGTTAAATAAAAAACCTAAACTTTCGGCTTCTCTTTTTTCTAAATCAATATAAATCTTCTTCAACCTTATAAGCTTTTTTATATCTTCAGACTTACCTAATTCATCAAGACGTATATCGAAAACATCCTCATACCGATCTTTTTTGGGGAGCACATTTTTTAAATAGTAGTTAGATGCTACTATCACCAATAAACTTTCTATTTCATCCTTATGCGCCAAAAAAAAATTACAGGACGCTAAGAAACCATCAAATTCTGAATCACTCCCATCTATCCTTTCAGATTCAATTTCCAGCTCGCCCGCCCAATCAAGATAAGAGAAATTATCCAATGTCAGACACAAAAAATCATCATCAATTACAACCTGATTTTTATTAAACATTTAACTCACCCTCAAAATTTTTCTTTTTTACAAGACGTCGTCACTTCAGATAAAGCAGCACCATTTAACTCTTTAGCTAGAGCACGCGCTTCTTTTGTTTCATATTTAACACCATGTGCATCCTGAAATTGTTTAACAGATCCCATATGTGGATACGTTGCTTCATGTGCATCGCGAGAGACAAGCTGCATTGTAGATGTATTAGTTACGGGATCATAATCATCCAGATGATGCCAAGTATACCCTTCGGGATGTGATTTTCCTGTCTTCCCGAAACCTCCAGCAATATTCGCCTGCTTAAAATCTCCATAACGATTACCCTGCAACTGAATTTTAACAATATTAGATTGCCCGTCTTCTGCTATAGGAAAAAGATCTGATGATCCAGTAAAGTCAACGCCTTTTAAATTACTCAACCCATAAGGATCAATCCATAGGATAGGATTTAGAGCATACTGATAGTTATTAACCCCACCCAACAACCCAATCGGATCCTGCTGAGTAAACTCTCCTACCTGCGGATCATAGTACCTAAACCGATTGTAATGTAGTCCAGTCTCTTCATCGAAGTACTGCCCCTGGAAACGAATAGGTTGCTCTATTTGATTCTCATGGGCTAAAGCGATATTGCCATAACTCTTATAAGCAACACTCCAAACTACTTCACCCTCCTGATTGGTCAGGGTATCAGGCGTTCCCAGATGATCCAGATGGTCCAGATGGTCCAGATGGTAGTGATAAAACTGCTCATCTTCTTTCAGCGCAACGGGGTTAAACGTACCCGGTTCGAAATAGTAAGTCCGAGTTTTTAGATCCTGTTGGGTGTGGATATCAGCCTTTTTTTCACGCAGCAGGACATCGCCATCCCAGAGGAAGTCGGTTTTTTCATTGTTTGCCGCTTTACCAATACGGCGGCCCAGTGGGTCGTATTGGTAGTGAATCTCTTGCTGAAGCTGCTCTACCCCTTCTTCCACCTTAAGCTTTTCAACCCGCACCAACTGCTGGCGGCTGTTGTAGTGGTAGCGGGTTTGAAGCTTCTGCCCTTTACCACGCAGCTCGGCAATGCGGTTGCCGTGGATATCGTAGCGGTAGTGAGTGTCTCCACGGAAGGCTAGGCGATTGCCTTTTATTTCTGTAGCACTGGCTTGCTGTTTAGCTTCATCCTTTGAGTTGGCGGCAGCCAGAATATTGTGTGCGGGGTCGTGTACAAAATATTCTGGGTTGGGGCCATCAACCTGGGTGAGGCGATTCAGAACGTCATTGTCGTAGCTGCGGTTTCTACGCAAGCCATCATCGATATTGGCGTTTCACAACTCCTAAATGCTAAATCAGTTAGAAATCATATGAATATTGTGCTGACAACACAGTCAGAATCTATTTTGAAACTGTGGTTATCCAGAAGAACATTCTCCACAATCCACTATCCTTATCTCTTTGAGCACCCTAGTCTCTCTATCATCTCGAGAAATTCTCTTAAGCCAAAACCTTTAATGCTTGATCGGTAAGAGCAACTCCATGATTATTTGCATAGTTTAAAATTTCGGCTCTTTCTTTATCAGAATATGAAGCAAATGTACTTTTAGGCCATATGTCAAACTTATTGAGGCAACTCTCTAAATACCTCTTTTTTTTCTCCTCAGATAATTTATCTGAAAGTACTCTCGGTAACAGTTTATATAAGTGGATATTGTATGAAGAGGCAAGCCAGAAAAAACCTGGCAAGAACCTTTCATCAATACTCTTATAGACTTCATGAAATGCCTCCAGAATAGCTTTCGTACTTGAGACAATTACGAACCTCTTTTTAAAGTCATCGTATTCCTTAAACTCTTCAAGCTTTGTGTTTTTGACATATTTGTAATTGCCCTCTAAAAGATCCTTTAGGTTTTTTACAATATTATTCATAACTACTCCGGAGTTGGTCTTACGGGTGGATCAAGTCGCGTGACTCCTTGTACCTTATCCCCTATAGTCACCCAATCTTTCGTTGTACGCTGTCGCGCACCTCCGACAGCCCTAGGACCACCAATATCATTCAAATAAGAAGGGTCTTTCCCTGGAATCTGCAGAATATCCTTATTATCAGAGAAATCTATATCAATTCGATAGTTAGTCCCTTCATATGCCCTATAATCCTCTCGGCCTGGCACAGAATATGTTCCTGTAGCTTTTCTGGCCTCAACTATATTCATACCCTCAATATCTTCGGTGAATGTCACATATTTACCAGGCGGCAAAGCTGCTTCCCTACTCATTAAGTAACTACCATCCTTATCAAATAATGGATTTCCAGCAGGGTCTTTTTGAACAAAATACTCAAGATATGATGCTTCATCAACGATCACAGAGACACCATCCGAATTTAGCATCGCGCCTGGATCATTTGGAGGAGGGAGTAGTTTTACTGGGGGGCAATCCTTACTAGTTAGCCCATAAGGATCAACCCATGAAACCGGGCTCAAAACGTATCGATAATTATTAACCCCACCCAACAACCCAATCGGATCCTGCTGAGTAAACTCCCCTACTTGCGGATCATAGTACCTAAACCGGTTGTAGTGCAGCCCTGTCTCTTCATCGAAGTACTGTCCCTGGAAGCGGATCGGTTGCTCTATCTGATTTTCATGGGCTAAGGCAATATTGCCATAGCTCTTATAGGCAACACTCCAGACCACTTCACCCTCTTGGTTGGTAAGGGTATCAGGCGTTCCCAGGTGATCCAGATGGTAGTGGTAGACCTGCTCTTTTTCTTGTGTGCCTTCTTTAAGCGCAACCGGCTTAAAGGTACCCGGCTCGAAGTAGTAGGTGCGGGTATTCAGGTCTTGTTGGGTGTGGATATCCGCTTTATTTTCACGGAGCAGGACATCGCCATCCCAGAGGAAGTCGGTTTGTTCACTGTTTGCCGCTTTACCAATACGGCGACCCAGTGGGTCGTACTGGTAGTGAATCTCTTGCTGAAGCTGCTCTGCGCCTTCTTCCACCTTAAGCTTTTCAACCCGCACCAACTGTTGGCGGCTGTTGTAGTGGTAGCGGGTTTGTAGCTTTTGCCCTTTTCCGCGCAGCTCGGCGATACGATTGCCGTGGATATCGTAGCGGTAGTGGGTATCGCCACGGAAGGCGAGGCGGTTGCCTTTGGTTTCGGTGGTGCTGGCCTGCTGTTTTGCTTCATCCTTTGAGTTGGCGGCAGCAAGAATATTGTGTGCGGGGTCGTGCACAAAATGTTCGGGGTTGGGGCCGTCTACCTGGGTAAGGCGATCGAGGGCGTCGTAGTGATAGCTGCGGGTGCCGCGCAGGCTATCTTCAATTTTGGCGATCTGGCCAGCTTTGTTGTATTGGTAGCCGCGTTCCAGGATTGGGATTGAGTCCTGAGTAGGGTCTGATACTGGACTACCGATTTTCCCTAGGCGTAGCTTTTGTAGGCGGCCCTGGGGGTCGTAGTCCCTTTGGCTTTCCAACCCATTGCCGTGTTGGCGCTCAGTTTCCCGACCCTGTTCATCGTGGCTGATATGGGTAATCAGCTGGTCGGTATCACTGCCCACTGGGCGGCGGTGCAGGCTTTGGAATTGGCCGGCGGGGTTGAAGGCGAAGTTGAGTACTTCACCATCGGGCAAGGTGGTGGCAGTGCGATTGCCGGCGGCATCGTATTGGTGGCTGAGCTTTTCTTTGCCTTGCCAGTCTGCCGTTACGCGGCCGTTAGCATCGTATTCCCAGCGCAGTTTGCGGTGAGTATTTTCCGCTTCGGTTAACTGTCCGCTGCGGTTGTAGCGGAAGTTGGTCATGCCATCCGGGGTGACTTCTTCCAGCAGCCTGCCGAAAGGGTCACGCTCAAAGAGGGTGTCTATACCCTTGCCGCTCTCCGTATCCGTGACCGCTCTGGAGCTGACCAGATGGCCGGCACGGTTATAGGCGTAGCGGGTAACGCGGCCATCAAAGCCGACTTCTTCAATCAGGCGCTCGTTCAGGTCGTATTTCAGCTGGTAGCGCTCACCATTTTCATTGGTCAGGCCAATGAGATTGCGCTCGCCGTCGTAGTGGTATTCGAGGCGGCTGCCGTCCGGGTTGGTGCGGGTTTTTACCTGACTGAGGCCGTCGTAGGCATAACAGGTGCTGCGGCCTTCCGAGTCGGTAACTTCGGCAAGCAGCCCTTGGGGGTTGTAGCTGTATTGGGTGCGGGCGCCGTCTGGGGTAGTAACTGCATGAATGCGATCCTGGGCGTCGTATTCATAGCGGGTGATTTGGCCCGGGGCGTGTTGCACCTCTGCCAGGCGGCGGGCGCCGTCGTAGCGATAGTGCTGGGCGCGGCCCAGGGGATCTTTAACCGCGGCAAGTTTACCTTCGGGGTTCCACAGATAGCGAGTGGTGTTGCCTAGGGGGTCGGTGACACTGCCGATCAGGCCCACGGGGTTATAGCCGTACTGGGTGCTATTACCCAGCGGATCTTCGGTACCTACGATCTGGCCATTTTTGTTGTAGCGGCGCTGCCAGGAGTTGCCGGCAGGGTCGGTCACTTTTGCGGGCAGGCCTTCGCTATTGTATTCGATACGGTGGCTGTTGCCGCTGGCATCGGTCTTTTGGCTCAGGCGACCCTGCTCGTCGTAGTGATAAATTTCTTCGCGCAGGCGGCCATCATCGCTGGGCAGCTGCACTTTGGTGACTTGGCCCAGGTCGTTGTAGCTGTAAAGTGTTTCCGCCCCTTCTGGGTCGCGATGATAAATGGGCAGGGCGCGGTCGTTAAAGCGATAGCGTTCCTGACCGCCTCGGGTATCAGTAACGGTGACGCCCTTGCCATCGTCATCCCAGGCGAACTGGTAGTTGTAGGTATCCTGGCCACCGATGGGATCACCCCATTGGCGCGTACAGCGGGCAGCGGGGCCTTCGGCGTCCCATTCAAAGTGGAAACGGTAGCCGGTTTTCAGGGTGCGCTTGGAAATAACATGCTGGCGGTATTCATACTGCTCGCTGAATCCATCCGCATCGGTGGCTTTGATCAGATCGCCTTCATCGCTGTATTCGTATTGGGCCAGTACTTTGATGCGGCCATCGCGGGTTTCTTTTTTCAGTTCACCGATACGATGGCTACTGGCCTGCCCTTCTGGGGGGCTGATATGCAGGGCTTCGCCAAGACTGCTTTCAATGCAGATCAGGCGTTCGTCGATATAGTGGAACAGGTAGTAGTTGCCGTAGCCGTCGCGGATCTCGGCGAGCTTGAGCGCGCCTTTATCACCAGTAGCTTTGAAGTGCTTTTGCACTCCGTTGGGGGCCCCGTAGGGAGCAATAATCCAGTGCTCATCATTGACGCGAGTGAGTGTTAACTGCTCCACCACATTATGGCTGCGACCGCTGTCTCCCGGTGTCGGCAGGCTGATTACCCGCCCTTCGGCATCGTGGAACTGTACCGGTTTGCCCGGGCGCCATACCAGGCGTTCATTTAATGTGTGAGTCCAGCCATGGCCCAGACCAAAGTCCGTGGCGTTACTGCTGCGGTAGGTACGCGCTACAGTTAATGGCAGTGGGCCATCCAGTACCGTATCCACCAGGGTAAGGCGCTCTTCACCGGTTTTTAAGTTGATCGGCTCTCCGCCTTCACAGGCGTTAGCATTGCACTGGGAGGTATCGCCGTTCTGGTTTTCCCCGGTATCGCTATTGGTTTTGTCCGGCTCGCTGGATTTACTGGGACTACTACTGCCACTGGCTGGACTGCTCTGGCCACTGCTGGCTTCACTGCTGCTACTTTGACTGTTGCCGCTTTGACTGTTACTACTAGAGTTCGAGCCCCCACCCGAGCTGGAACTGCTCGACGAAGCTCCACTGAAAGCTGAGGGTGCCGCCGCTTCTGAGGAACTGAGATCAGAGAAACTATTGCCTTTGGCATTGCCCCCCTGTTTTTTAGCCAGTAACTTGCGTTGTTTTTTGAGCTTGGCAAAATCCAGCATTAGATCGCCAATACCCCGGAAAGCCTTCAACAGACGTGCATTTTTAGCCAGAGAAATCACTGCGCCAGCACCACCGGTCACTGCCGCCAACACAATCGTAAGAATTACTTCAAAGGCACCGCCGCCGGCCATTTCCGTAAGCTCCAGACTGTGCTGAGCTTTGACATAATCCTGGGCGAATCGGTAGATACTATCGCGCAGGGCCGGCTCATCGTAGACCAGCTGGGTGACTTCAACGGCGAGTTCTAGTTGCTGTTTGGTGATTTTTGAGGGGTCGAAACCGAGAACATCAACTACTTCCTTTTGTACTACAGATAAATACTCTTCGCCGGACTCGGCAAAGCTCTTATCATGCAGAAAATAGTCGGTGGTCGCCGTACCCAACCGATGGGACTGGCGTATAGGATTCAGCAGTTGCGCTACTTCCAGTACATCTTTACTCCATACCGCCAAGCCCCAGGCGGCATTGCCCAGACCGGTGGCGCCACGATCGATATAGGCACCCACCTTTTCCAGCGTGGAGCGCTGTTCGTGGCGCTGCTGGATCTGTGCTGCCTCAGCGCGTTCCTGGGCGATAATTTGTTGCAAACCCATACGGATCTTGGCGATCAAGTCAGACTGCTTATCGGCAATTGCTGCAGCCGCGACAGGGGCTTCTTCGATAATCAGGCGATTCTGAACTAAAGCCCGGTAGATTTCCCGCTCATACAAAGACAGATGTCCTGGGGGTTCAGAGAGTGGCCCCAGAAAAATAGCCCCTGAGACAGTGGACTGAATACTGGTGCTGAGCACATTACAAGAGCTGCCTCCCAAGCTAAAAAAGTGCTCGTAAATCTCCTGAATAACGGCATCTTTAAACATCGAGAGCAAGTGGCTGGCATCGACTTGCATGGGAATACCCATCTGGTATACCCAGCCAACTCTCGCCACATACTCGATGCCTTGCTTGTTCTCAATACGTAGCTGCATGGATATTCCTTCAAACGCTCACGTCTATCCAGATCTAACGAATACCTGATTCAACCCCGATCAGTTTGGGGGCTCAGAGATTCCCTAGAGTATTTTTATACTGTTTGAGCAAATCGACTTTCTTCGTAATTCACTCTCTGTTTACAGGAATCCCTTTGCAATAACAGGAGTTCCACATTGACCCCATTTGTCATTGAGACGATACCGCTGACAACAGCCCTCCCCATTACTGTTCTAATAGAGGCGCTCCAAATAGTTGGTTCGCTACTGAAATAAACAAGTTTAAAGGCGGCCTTGCTAGCAGAATAATAATGACTAGATCCTGGGTTCCATCTTCTCTCAGGAGCACCGAAAATCTCTTATGGCGCCAGATAAAACACAGGATTGAGATCTATTTGACGAGGTTACCGCAAATCTGAAAATGACGATAGGCAGGAAATGTTAAACAAAAAAGGATGGGGCAATAAAAAACGTGGAAAGCTATCATAATGAAAAATATTTCGGTTTGCTGGCAAATATTTTTCTAATTTCAAATCCCAGTCGGTACGCATTCATAAAAATAGGCTATTTTTCCACCCCCCAAGCAGGACAATTATTGTGCAATCAATGCCAAAATTCACTGCGGTGACGTGAGAGGAAAATCAACAAACTGGCATCAATAAAAATAATTTATTGGGAAAAGCAAAGTAGCTAAAAAAATGGTTAAGCATAAAACTGTGACATCAATCACAATTTAAAACCCTTGTGCGGAGGCAGGGGCGGAGGAATACTGGGGCATCAAGACGGTAAAGCCCAAGCAAGGTTACAGACCAAAAAATATACATAATAGCCCAAACAGGGATGTTCGGGCCTCCAGTCAGGCCCGTAAGTGCTTGACTGGTCGGCGAGGGGTTGCCGGCATACGCCACAAACCCGGATTAAAAAAGCCAACGAAGGCCTCATTCAATAGCCTGCTGGTACGCGGTGGGCTCTCGCGGTAAAACTCTACTCGATCTCTTTGATCCGCATAGAGTTAGTATGTCCACCGACATTGAGACGCTCCCCCTGAGTAATAAGCACACGCTGACCTTTTTGCAGATCAATCCGCGAGTTTAAGACTTCGATGACAGCCTCGGTCAGATGTCCCAACGGCACCGAGGCCGGGTCAAAGCTCACTGGCTCAACTCCGCGAAGTAATACCAACTGGCGTGCGATACGTGGGTGTCGGGTAAGTGCATAGATCGGCAAACGGGTATTTGCACGGGACATCATTCTCGGAGTACGCCCGGACTCCGTCAGTGCTGCCACCGCACAGAGGTTTTCCACTCTGGTCGCCACTTCAATAGCAGCTTGAGCAATTACTGTATCGACCAGCGGTGAGGAGGCATGGTCGTCAGCTGTGTAAGGCACACTGCCTAAATACTGCTCAGCTCCGATAATCACTTCACTCATGGATTCAACAGCAGCGACCGGGTAATCCCCCGCTGCCGTTTCCGCCGACAGCATTACTGCGTCGGTGCCATCGAGCACCGCATTGGCGACATCCATCACTTCTGCTCGGGTCGGCGTTGGGCTAACAATCATAGACTCCATCATTTGAGTCGCCGTGATCACACCGCGATTCAACGCGTTAGCACGATTGATCAACTTTTTCTGAACTCCCACCAGTGCCGGATCACCAATTTCTACTCCCAGGTCTCCGCGCGCAACCATAATGGCGTCGGATGCCTGTATCAGACTATCCATTTGCTCATCGTCGGCAACCGCTTCCGCACGCTCAATCTTGGCAACGATCGCTGCCTGACTACCGGCCTCTTCCATTGCCTTACGAGCGGTCTCAAGATCCTCCGCACAACGGGGAAAGCTGACCGCGAGAAAGTCGACCTCAAGCTCTGCTGCCAGCTTGATATCCCGGTAGTCTTTCTCTGTAAGTGCCGGAGCAGACAATCCCCCTCCCAGCAGGTTAATACCTTTGTTGTTCGACAGCTTACCGCCCTGTAACACACGACAGTACAGCTTACTTGGGGTGGTACCAGTGACCTCCATGCGAATCTTGCCATCATCAAGCAGAAGAATATTACCGGACTCGCAATCTCTGATCAGGCTAGGGTAATCCACACTAACACGGTGCTCATCCCCACCATCCGCCGGGCAATCCAGGTCTAGGGTAAATTCATCATTGTTTTCTAGCAGTACACTGCCCTTGGAAAAACGTGCAATACGAATTTTTGGCCCTTGCAGATCGCCCAATACTGCGACCGTTTTTCCCTGTGCCTCAGCGGCGTTGCGCACCTCAGTCACGCGATGGCGGTGGTCCTCTGCCGACCCGTGAGAAAAATTCAGACGTACAATATTAACGCCAGCGCGCACCATTTCTTCAATTACGCGAGGCTTGTCCGTGCCGGGGCCCAGAGTTGCTACGATTTTGGTATGGCGAATCATAAGATCCCGTCAGCTAGTAGATTTAAGAAGGTATTTTAGGGAACTATCAAACAGGGATTTCATGTCCGCTTAATGGCCCCTGGTAGTTCAATTACTCGTAACGAATTAACGGTGAAGGGGTCAGGCAGACGCTGCAACAGGCTGACTGACCTGAAGTGCCTCAGCCATGGCCAGGCTGGTATCCAGCATGCGGTGGGAGAAACCCCACTCATTGTCGTACCAGGCCATTACCTTCACCAGATTACCATTGACGCGGGTGTGATTGGCATCGAAATGGCTGGATGCGCTAGTGTGATTAAAGTCAACCGATACCAGTGGCTGATCACAATAAGTCAACACACCACCACTCGCTTGTGCCGCTTCCTGCATGATGCGATTCACCTCTTCAACAGTGGTTTCACGATCGGCAATAAACTGGCAGTCCACCAGGGAAACATTGCTCACCGGCACGCGGACCGCCATTCCATCAAGGCGCCCTTTCAATTCTGGTAATACCAGGCCGACAGCAGCTGCGGCACCGGTTTTGGTGGGGATCATATTGTCCGCCGCCGCACGCGCCCGATAGATGTCGGCATGTACGGCGTCCTGTGTATTTTGATCATTAGTATAAGCGTGTACGGTAGTCATAAAACCACGCTCAATACCCAGCTCACGGTGCAGCGCTTGCGCTACCGGTGCCAGGCAGTTCGTGGTACACGATGCATTGGAAACTACACGGTGGTCACCCGTGAGATTACTGTCATTCACACCGTAAACAACCGTGAGATCCGCATCTTTGGATGGCGCTGAAATCAATACTGCGGCAGCGCCAGCTTCGATATGCGAAGAAGCAGAAGTGTGGTCAGTGAATCGACCGGTACACTCCAATACCAAGTCTACCTCCAATTGCTTCCAAGGTAGTTTAGCCGGATCGCGCTCTTGGCAAACTTGAACGCGGTCTCCACCAATCACCAACGCATCTCCATCGACTTTGACGTCAGTACCAAACCGACCATGAATAGTATCGAACCGGGTCAGGTGGGCATTAGAAGCTACCGGGGCGAGGTCATTAATTGCGACCAATTGAACACGATCACTGTAACCGGACTCGTAGATGGCTCGGGTGACGTTGCGACCAATCCGGCCGTAACCATTGATGGCAATTTTAATTTTCATCTCGCTTTACCCTTTGTATATGCTTCTGGTTTCCATGTAGCACCCATCTGCGAGTGCGCTTTACCAAACATGTGTTATTTCAGTGCCGCAGCTTGTTTTGCCAGGCGAGTAACTTCAGCCCAGTTCTTCTCGCTAACCAACGCATTGCTCGCCATCCAAGAGCCGCCCACACAAACAACGTTGGTCAGCGCCAGAAATTCCGGTGCATTCACTGGCCCAACGCCTCCGGTAGGACAGAAACGAACATCTTGCAGTGGGCCACCGATAGACTTCAGCATGGGTACACCCCCGGCCGCTTGCGCGGGGAAAAACTTCTGATAACGGTAGCCCCGCTCGTACAAACGCATCACTTCGGAAACACTGGCGGCACCGGGCAACAGAGGTACTTCGCTGTTTTCGGCCGCATCCAGTAAGCGATCCGTCGCGCCAGGGCTCACCATAAAACTGGCGCCGGCATCGATAGAACGACGCAGATCATCACCATTTAATACCGTGCCGGTACCCACATGAACTTCTGGCAGGTGCTTTGCAATTTGCTCTACAACTCCCAGGGCCGCCTCAGTACGCAGGGTTACTTCCAGCACCGTTAGGCCGCCCTCAAGTAATGCACTCGCCAGCGGAAGTGCATCTTCAACTTTGTCTACAACCAGCACTGGGACAACGCCAGCAATCTGCAAAATTTCGGCGATATTTTTCTGCATCAGTTAATTCCAACTCGTTCGTTAAGGCGCCCAATAAACAGTGACTGGTTTTAGCCCCTGTTTGAGAATGCTGCGCACCGGCATTTCCATTTCGTCGCTGCCGAGCAGTGCCTCACGATAAACTTTCAGTTTTTCTTCGCCAGTGATCAACAACTTGATATTGCGCGCTTGTAAAATTGCACTCAAAGTTAACGTCATACGCTCGGTATTAGAGCCCGTTACTTCGCTTTGATTAGCAATAATTGCGCTACACAATTTATCTGATTCAGGATTGAGTGCATCCTCTAACCCCTGCGCATGGGGAAATAATGAAGCGGTATGACCGTCTCCGCCCATACCCAACAGGCACACATCAAATGGTCTCTGTAGTTCGGCGTAGGACCGTTCACACTCCTGCTCACCTTCCGCAGCCGTTGCGTGTGAGTTTTTCATACCTAGAAAAGCAGCTTCGCCGGCGTAGTTTTGCAACAGGGACTTTTCAATAAAGGCTGCGTTGCTGCCACTCTCCGATTTTTCTACCCAGCGTTCATCAACCAGTGCTGCGGTAATTTTTGACCAGGGCAAGGGCCGTTTGGATAACTCGCGATAAACCGGTTCTGGCGAGCTGCCACCCGATACCAGAAAACTGGCATTACCGCTTTCTTTAATACCTTTTTGAAGTTCACAAGCGCAGTCGTGAACCAGGGCCTGCACCAAACGCTCGCGATCTTGAAAAAATTTTTCTTCTGCCATGGATTATTCCATTTATTTCTGTTGGGAACTCACACAGTAGATTCGCTACCGTGAAATTTTTCCCCGGTTTTATTTGGCATTGAACCAGTGGCGATCGCTGCGCGACAGCAGACTATCTGCCTCTTCAGGACCCCAGCTGCCCGCAGGATAAGGCTGCGGTTGATTGTTGGTTTCACGCCAATGTTCAATTATCGGGTCGACCCAAGCCCAAGCTGCTGCCACTTCATCGCGGTGAATAAATAGCGCAGAGTTGTTCGCTGCGGCGTCCAACATAAGGCGTTTGTAGGCATCGCTACGGAAGCTATCGTAGGTGTCCGATAAGGTTAAATTCAATTCAGCTGGCTGCAGCTCTGTCGTGAGGCTATCCATTTTTTTCGCCATCAGCACAAGCTTGATACTTTCCTCTGGCTGCAGGCGGATCACTAAACGGTTGGGGGTAATATTGCCGGCGGTTTCATCATAAACATGGTGGGAAACATTTTTATACTGCACCACAATTTCAGCACAGCGTTTTTCCATTCGTTTGCCGGTACGCAGGTAAAACGGCACACCGGCCCAACGCCAGCTATCTATGTGCGCGCGGATTGCCACGAAGGTTTCTGTAGAGCTGGTACCACCATCTAGTTCATCCAGATAACCGGGGACATCACCCCCATTAATTTCTCCGGCCACATATTGGCCACGCACTACATTTTCATCGACCAAAGCACCCGTAAGAGGACGTAACGCTTCCAGTACTTTAATCTTTTCGGCACGGATATTTTTGGCCGACATGCTGTTGGGGGATTCCATGGCAATCAGGCAAAGTAATTGCAGTAAATGGTTTTGAACCATATCCCGCATTGCGCCTGTCTCATCATAAAAGCCGGCACGCCCTTCAAGTCCAACCGTTTCTGAAATACTGATCTGAATATGATCAATGGTTTTTGCATCCCAAAGATGCTCAAACAGTACATTACTAAAACGCAATGCAAGGAGATTTTGGACAGTTTCCTTCCCCAGGTAATGATCGATGCGAAAAATACTGTCTTCGGGGAAATAACTGGCAATTTTGCTGTTAATTTCATCAGAAGTTTGGGCGTTATAGCCTAGCGGTTTTTCGACAACAACCCGCGAGTTTTCGGTGATCAGGCCTTTAATCGACAAGTTTTCACAGCAAGGACCAAATACCGCTGGCGGAATGGCTAGGTAGAAAATCCGCACTCGCTGTGAATCTGAACCGAGAATATCCGACAGGTGTTCCCATTGGGCATCCGGTACGGCAATATCTAGTGCAACTGGGCGGAGTAACTGACTAAACCCCTTCCAGCTGGAAGCGCAATACTCGCCGTCACCGAGATACTTTTGCAGTGCACGGTGAGCCGCTTCGATATATTGATCAACATCTGATTGACGGCGGCTTACCGGAAGAATTCGACAACCTTCGGCCAGGCTGCCCTCTCTAAATGCACGGTAAAGAGCGGGTAACAGCTTGCGTAAAGCAAGGTCTCCGCCTCCACCAAATAACACCATATCAAAAGGGTTAATCATAAAAATTGCTCTGAGATCGTTCTTGTCCCGGCGCCTTTTTGGCTCCGTAGTCATTAATAGAGAATACTGGCACCACTCTCTGCACCACTGGCAATCGCGCGCATATTGGCAAAGAGTTCACGCCCGGTGCCTCGGGCGCTTTCTGTCAGGTCACATTGGGCGGGCTCGCGCGCATTAAATTCAGCCTCATCCACCATGACTTGCAGGACTCCAGCTTCGGAGTCGAGCTCGATCATGTCTCCTTCGTGTACCTTGGCTATCGCACCACCTTCTAGCGCTTCCGGTGACATGTGAATTGCGGCAGGCACCTTGCCGGAAGCACCAGACATGCGGCCGTCGGTCACCAGTGCTACTTTAAAACCGCGATCCTGCAACACCCCGAGTGTCGGCGTGAGCTTGTGCAGTTCCGGCATACCATTGGCGCGCGGGCCCTGGAATCTCACAACGGCAACAAAGTCCCGCTCCAATTCACCCGCTTTGAAGCGTTTTAACAAATCATCCTGGTTATGCAGAACAATGGCGGGCGCTTTCACCTTAAGGTGTTCAGATTTAACCGCAGAGACTTTAATAACGCTGCGACCCAGGTTTCCCTCGAGCAACTGCAGGCCGCCATGGCCGGAGAAAGGATCACTGGCGGGGCGAATTACCGATGTATCGCCGCTCTCTTCGGGTGTCGGCTTCCATACCACGCCTGCACCATCCTCTTTCAGGAAGGGGTCCTGGCAGTAGGGGTCGAGACCGGAGTCGCCCAGCACCGTGTGTACATCGTCGTGCAAGAGCCTCGCAGAGCGCAGCTCACGCATCAGGAACTGCATCCCGCCTGCAGCGGCGAAGTGGTTAATATCAGCAGTACCGTTGGGATACACATGACACAGTAACGGCACGACTTCGGAGAGATCAGCCATGTCTTGCCAGGTCAATTGAATACCTGCTGCTCGCGCCATCGCAATCAGGTGCAGGGTATGGTTAGTGGAACCACCCGTGGAGAGCAGCCCTACGACACCATTGACGAAGGCTTTTTCGGTAAGAATTTTTGCCACCGAGGTATGGCAGCTGGGCTCAGTAATTTTTACCAGCTGTGCTACCGCTGCCTCGTTTAAGGCTTCGCGCAATTCGGTGCCCGGATTGACAAAAGAGCTGCCCGGTAATTGCAGCCCCATAATTTCCACCAACATTTGGTTGCTGTTGGCAGTGCCATAGAAAGTGCAGGTTCCCGCACTATGGTAGGAGGCACTTTCAGCCTCCAGTAATTCACTACGCCCCACTTTACCTTCAGCATAGAGCTGGCGAATGCGCACTTTTTCCGCATTGGACAGCCCGGTGGGCATCGGTCCTGCGGGGACAAAAATAGAGGGAAGGTGCCCAAAAGACAGAGCACCAATAACCAACCCAGGGACAATCTTGTCGCAGATGCCCAGGAACATGGCACCCTCAAAAACATCGTGGGATAAGGCAATCGCTGTGGACATCGCGATCACATCGCGTGAGAAAAGGCTCAACTCCATGCCCGCACGGCCCTGGGTAACCCCATCGCACATAGCCGGCACACCGCCTGCTACCTGGGCCGTTGCGCCATTCCGTGCCGCCGCTTCCTTTAACTTCGCGGGGTAAGCACCGTAAGGCTGATGGGCAGAGAGCATGTCATTGTAGGCATTGACGATGCCCAGGTTCGGCCCCCGACCTGAAGCGATCAACTGCTTGTCACTCTCCGGTGAGGCCGCAACCGCATGGGCCAAATTTCCACAGGATAGGTGGGTGGTGGCCCGGCCTTCAATGTGTGCTCTCTCAACCTGCGCCAAGTACGCTGCGCGGGTTTCTTCACTGCGCCGCTTGATGCGCTCAGTAACGGCCTGAACCTTGCTGTGAACCATGACTATTCCGTATTAACTTTGTTGAGGCGGTTGGTACAAACAAAAACCGCCAGGGTCACATTTCAGTGGCACCAGCCACTTGCGATTGTCTTTCCCTGTGCCTGCTCCCCGGCCAGATAGCTACCACTGCAACCCTTTGGTTGTAGTGCCGCCAGTGCCCTAATGCCCAGCGAAAAATCTGAAATCAAAGGAATAGTGTTCCGCCATTACCCGGTCTGTGGATTAAATATCCCTACAGGAAACAGAAAAATTCTTTCAGGCGCTGCCTTTTGAGGCGCACATAGAACTTTGTTACTGAACAAAACGTCCGTGTCCATACGCCGCTCTGCCCATATGGCGCTAAATATTAGTGATCATTCGATACTAGAACCTCCTCCCCTCAGAGGTAGTAGAGGTTCCAGGCGCCCGACTCGAGCAACACCCCAGCCTTGTAGCCACGCCATCTTATTGGAGCGCATTATGTAGTAAAACTACAAAAAAATTCAAGCGCTACCCCACACCTATTACGCATGCCCACCAAATAACCAAAAGTTACGAGGGGGATTGACGTAAAAAACATCTTAATGAGGCTAAATTAGAGACCGGGTAAGTATGAGTAGCCAGATTCATGAGGTGAAAAAGCAAAGGAATGTAGAAATTTTACAGAAAAATCACAGAATACAGCACGCCTCATAGCAGAAACCACAAACTACAAAGACGTGTGATAGCTGCCTAATTGCCATGGGCTGGCAGTTATTGCCGGCTCAAAACTGTTAAAATCCTGAGACCCGACAATACTTACCAGTCAATCGGCCACCCAGCCCGCAGCAGATGCTCTGGGCACCCCCCGTGTATAAACAGCAGCAGTAAAACTGATGGATGCATGAAAGTCACAATTAATGATGTCGCTGAGCGCGCGGGCGTATCGATCAAAACCGTATCCAGGGTGATCAACAATGAACCCTCCGTCAGGGCCAGCACCCGTCAAAAAGTGCTCGACGCTGTCACAACCCTCAACTACAGCCCCAATTTAGCCGCGCGAAATCTAGCTGGTACACACTCTTACTCAGTGGCATTTATCTATGACAACCCTAATGCCTATTACGTTATCGACATGCAAAACGGCATATTGGAAGCTTGCAGAGCGCATGGATACGAATTGTTGATTCACCCAAGCGATTCGAAGTCATCTCTCATTTCCGATGACCTATGCAGACTGGTAGACCACGGCAAAGTAGCCGGCCTAGTATTAACCCCGCCTTTCTCCGAAACCCCATCAATTATCGAGACATTGAAGTCTAGAAATGTGGAGTTTGTTCGCATCGTTTCCTCTCACAGCACTGAGGCGATTGAGGAAAACTGTATTCAAATTGACGACTACCAGGCAGCTTACGATATCACCCAGTACCTACTAGCACTCGGCCACAGGCGAATCGCCTACCTGAGCGGAGGAGAAGAACACCTATCCACACTCGGACGTCTGCAGGGGTATTGCAAGGCGCTCGAAGAAGCGGGAATAGCGATAGATCGGCAACTTATTATTAAAGGGGAGTATTCGTTTGAATCGGGGGAAGCCAGTGCAAAAGAAATTCTGCACTCCGACACCCCCCCTACAGCGCTGTTCGCCGGAAATGATGAGATTGCAGCCGGAGCTCTGTTCGCCGCACGCTTGCTAAATATTGATGTCCCCGGAAAACTCTCTATTGTCGGCTTCGAGGACAGTCCATTTTCCCGGCAAACATGGCCCAAGCTTACTACCGCACATCAGCCTAATCAGGAAATAGCCCGGTCTGCTGCCGAACTTGCGCTCAGCAGGATTCGCTGTAAAGGCGCTCAATCGTGTCATGGTAATGGCCTGGAGAGTTCAGACAAAATCCATCGCAGCTTCACCCCCCAGTTGGTTATTCGAGAGTCCACTGGGCCGGCACCATAGATAAGTGGCGCCCATTAAATTGCAGCGAAAGAGCAACCGCTAGGGGTTAATCGCCTTGATAGACTTCGACGCCCTCTATCCAGGTTCGACAAACTTGTAAGTCCTCACCCAGCAAAACCATATTGGCTCGCACCCCTTCTGCAATTACCCCCGCTCTCAGGCCGAGGAATTGGGCAGGGTAGAGACTGGCCATACGCAACACCTCTACAAGCTCGACATTGCACCAATCATGTACATTTCGCACTGCGCCAATCATGTCCAAATGAGAGCCCGCCAACTCACCTGTGCTAGAAGTCAATTTACTGCCTCTGCGAGTAACTATTCGATCAAATAGAGGGAAGCTCATTTTCTCACTGCCCACCAGTGACATCGCATCGGTAACCAGTAGCAATTTCCCGCGAGGCTTGGCCTTGAGCGCAAGCTTAATGGCGCCGACACTCACATGGTGGCCATCGGCTATCAAGCCACACCAGGCATCATCTCGAATCAGTGCCGTGCCAACCATGCCAGGCTCGCGGGAATGAAGTGGTGACATTGCATTGAACAGGTGGGTGAAGCCTGTGGCGCCCGCACTCAATGCCGCTTCGACCGTTTCCGCATTCGTATTTGAGTGACCCAGACAAACATGGACGCCCAGGGAAACCAGATTGCGAATGTCCGAACTGGCAACACTCTCTGGCGCCAAAGTAACCAGGCGTATCCCCAGGTCATCGCGAGCGTAAAGGGACAGCTCCTCATCACTTAAAGGACGAATAAATCCCTGCTCATGGGTGCCTTTTTTGGCCGTACTTAAATGAGGCCCTTCAAAATGTACACCGACAACACCCGGTACACCTGCAGACAAAGCCTCACTGACTGCATCGGCAGCGCGCTGCATAACCGATAACCGGTCAGTAATCAAAGTTGGCAGGAAGGCGGTGGTTCCAAACTGTGCGTGGGCTTCACTTATCTGTTGAAGCGCAGACAAAGTGGGGTCCTGGTTAAATAAAACACCACCGCCACCATTCACCTGAATATCCACCAAACCCGGCACCAAGAGCCCGGATAGCCGCTCCACGGAAGAAGTAACCCCTCCTCCGATAGCGCCTATAAGCCCGTTCTCCCCAATGGTAACCGCGACATCCGTCAGTATTCGCTCACCGTCAAAGAGTTTTGACGCCAATAGGGTAATCCCCTCTCTCCCCTCCAAAATAACGACTCCACTGTTCTATTTAGACTGTGCGGGTGATTTTCTTTAAGCCTACGGGTTCATCGGGATTAATGCCGCGGCTCACCGCCACATGTGCCACATCAATATAAAAACGCTGCAATAAGGCCAGCGGCGCAATTCGCGGATGCACCCCTTTGCTCGGCACATGCAAGTTAATCAATGCCGCGCCACGACGCCTGATTTCATCCACCTGCTCACTATGTGCCGGGAACGACTCATCCTCAATGGGAACATTGACCACGGTCAATTTCCCCTCGACCAAAGTGACCGGGCCGTGTAAAAATTCAGCGCTGGAATAGGACTCCGCATGAATATTACACACCTCTTTTAATTTGAGCGCCAACTCCCGAGTAATGCCGTACCCCGGCCCCCGCCCCAAAACCACCAGGTTTTGTACCGACGCCAGATCCTCCGGGCGCAATTGAATCTCCGCTCTAATCGCAGACTGCAGGGTTTTGGGTAACTCCTCCAGCGCCTCGCAAAGAGCCTTATCGCCAGTCCAGTGTGCCACCAACTGCAACACCGCTGACAAGGTGGCCAGATAACTCTTTGTAGCTGCCACGGCCTTTTCGGGGCCGGCTTTAAGAGGAATCACCAAATCAACCTCCTCCTTGATAGGCGCATTCTCGTCATTCAATAGAGCAACCGTATAGGCACCAGATTCTTTTGCCATACGAGCCTGCGCCAGGATGTCCGGACTTCTACCCGATTGAGATATCACCAATACCAGCGCCCCCTCAAGATTCAACTGGCGGCCATAAACACTGGATACTGACGGCGCTGCAGAAAAGGTTGGCGTACCCGTTTCAATTTCTATCAGATACTTGGCAAACACACCGGCATGATCTGAGGAGCCCCGCCCCACGATCATGACAAAACGCGGTGGCGAGTGCCGTAGCCTCTCCCCCAGCCGGGACATGGTTTTAGCATTAGCACGCAATTGTTCAGCGATCCGCTGAGGTGCCTCGCGAGCTTCAGCTTCCATAACTGTGGTAACCATATTCGACCCACCTACGTCACTAAAAATATGGGTGCAGCCTCAACAAGACCACCCTTTAATCTGCACGCTGTACGATTCGGACAGTCTTATTGCGCCTTCCTCTCAAACAGTCTATGCCCTGGCAATGACTCAGCTCGGATTATTGACACAATGTGCAGGGTTAATAACTGGCTGCAACAGCATCATCTATGCTTGATGGAGTACTGTGACTCACTGCCGGACAAACCACAGGAACAATCAATGGCCCAATTTAGGGGCAATGGTACAAGGCTAAAGTGGCACTTTGTCTTTCTTTTTCTGGTAGCTACGTTTATCGGCAGCTGCTCGAGTATTCAATTCGCTTACAATAATGTCGACTACTTAATACGCTGGAAACTGCATGACTATGTCAACCTAACCCAGCGTCAGAAGCAGGAATTACAGGCGGCTCTGAGCAGCTTTTTTCATTGGCACCGGCAGACTCAGCTACCTCGTTATGCCGACTTCCTCTCCCAACTAGCCAATGAAGTTGAACAAGGGCAATTGGAAACACCGCAGCTGGCGCCAGTTGAAAAGCAATTGCGGCAATTTATACATGCCGCCAGTAGCAACGCCTACGATTTACTACTTCCGATAGCTGCACAATTGACACCCCACCAAATTGATCAACTACAGCAAAATCTAAGAAAAAAACAACGGAAAATGCTGGAAAAATGGCAGCGCTCGCCATGGAAAATCCAGCGGCGCCGAGACCGGCAAATTAGACGCGAAAGCAGGCGCTGGCTGGGCACTTTGACTGAGTCACAGAAGCAGCTCATTGCTGCCTGGGTCGCACAAGTGGAATACAACCCGCTATTGCGCAGTGAGCAACAACACCTTTGGCAAGATGCCGTTATTGATCTGCTACGACAAAAACCGCCAGGCTATTTAGATAAATTACGCGATCTGCTGGAGAATCCCGAACAACTCTGGTCAGACCAATATCGTAAAACCCAAGAAGAGCGCCACCAACAAGCTCGCGAGCTGGGCAAGCAAATTTTGTCGAGCACCAGCCCAGCCCAACGCCACCATTTGAGTAAAACCCTGCGAGACTACGCCCAGGATTTCCGCACTTTATCCAGCCAATGACGGTAGAGACTTCTTTCTCTCTGATTTATACAGTGATGGAAGCGCTGCTGACTGGGCAGAGGAACTTTCATGGATCAAAAGTTCAATCCACCCCAGGGTATTATTACAGAATAGATTCAATAGAAACTAACGGCTCTTAAGCTGATTTCTGCTGACGAACCCAGTGCGAGACTGATAAGCTCACCCACTCAAATTTTCCGCCAGGGGAGTCCAAGTGCATATCGAGTCCGCCACACAAGAACAATTGATCGAGTGGGAAAAAGAATTAAGTGCCCACTATAAGAAAATTTGCCAGCACGGGCTAAACCTGGACATTACCCGCGGCAAACCTTCGGCGGAGCAGTTGAACCTATCAGACAAGCTCGATGGTATTCTGTCCTCGGACTACCGAACAGCAGATGGCACTGATACCCGTAACTATGGCGGCTTAGTTGGCCTAAACTGTGCCCGGGAACTCGGCGCTGAAATGCTCCAGGTGCCTGTTGAGGAGGTCATTGCTGGTGGTAATAGCTCACTCACCTTGATGTATTACGCCGTTCTTAACGGCTACCTATTTGGCTTTGCCGGCAACACTGCCTGGCGTGAATTGAAAGCCCCCAAATTTCTCTGCCCGGTTCCTGGCTATGATCGCCATTTCACCATCTGTGAGCAGCTGGGTATTGAGATGATCAATATCCCTATGGGTGCGAATGGACCCGATATGGATACCGTCGAGAAACTGGTCCAAGAAGACTCAGACATTATTGGTATCTGGTGTGTCCCCAAATTCTCTAACCCCACAGGAACCACTTACAGTAAAGAAACTGTAGGGCGTATTGCACAACTGGGGCTGGTTGCCAGCCCTGGCTTCCGGATTTTCTGGGACAATGCATACTCAGTGCACGACTTTGGACATCCTATAAACCTCACCAATATCCGCACTGCAACCCTAGAAAATGATACTGCCGATTGCGTCTTGCAATTTGCATCGACATCAAAGGTGACCCACGCAGGTTCGGGGGTTGCCTTCGTCAGCGCCAGCCAAGCCAACCTGAATTCACTGAAAGCGCAAATGCAAGCCATGACCATTGGTCCTGAGAAAGTCAACCAACTGCGTCACTCGCGTTTTTTTACCGAGTACACCAGTCTGAATGAGCATATGCGTAAGCACGCTAGTATTTTACGCCCTAAATTTAAATGTGTGCTGGAACATTTACACAATGCACTGACAGATGCAGCTATGGGTACTTGGGAGAAACCGGAAGGAGGGTACTTTGTATCCTTTAATACACTTCCCGGTTGCGCCAAAGCAGTGGTAAAACTTGCCGCCGATGCTGGGGTAAAACTCACTCCTGCAGGTGCCACCTTTCCCTACGGAGAAGATCCGGAGGATAATAATATCCGCATCGCACCAAGCTTCCCACCATTAGAAGAATTGGATACAGCAATGTCTGTATTTGTGCTCTGTGTGAAGCTGGCAAGTCTGCGTAAAAAACTCGACATGGCTTAGCGTAGCAGCCACAAAATTCATTGTGGCTCTAGCAGTTTTATGAACAAACCGCTAAATCATTTTTCAAAAAAGGCAACCCTGGGCTGCCTTTTTACAGGAGATGATTTTCTGCGCTTAAGTAGCGTTTTGCAAACTTCTCGTCCACCTGTGACAAATCTACGACCACCAGCCCATCCACCGAATCACAAAAATCCGGATCAATGTTAAACGCATGAAAACTGGTTCCACCCGGTTTAGTAAGGGATGCATATTTTTTGAACAGAGGAGGAAGCATGACTCCCTCTTCGCGCAAAACTTGTTTTAACTGGCGCATATCAGAGACTGAATTCCCGAGGAGCTTGGGCAATTCGTCATGAGCTTCTGGAAAGGGTAAGCGGGCATCGCCGAGGGAGTTTTCAGGCGCAAAATAATGGGAAAAATAACGAACGATAACCGACTTTGCCCGCACAGAAAAAGTGCCAGGCATAGATACGGGGCCAAAAAGATATCGCACGTTATTGCGTAAAACCCACTGCCCTATCGCACACCATAACAGGTCCAAACCTCGCCCTTTCCAGTAATCCGGCAACAGAAAGCTGCGGCCCAGTTCGGCTGAATCCGGGAGACACTGTCGAGGCGCCTGCGGGTAATTAAACAAGGTACTACTGTAAATATCGTCAGCAGCTAACTCTTCCGTTGCCGCTATACGATAAGCCCCCGCAATTTTCTGCCGCCCTGAATCCCATAACAGAAGATGGTCGTAATGGGCATCAAAGGCATCCCAATCCCGGCTTTGGCCGGTTCCTTCACCCACTGCGCGAAAGGCAATTTCTCTCACCCGTGCCAACTCTCGCATCACTGGACAATCGGCTTTCTGCCGGTAGAGCCGCACAGAAAATTGACCTTGTTCGGTGAGAATTTCACAGGATTTAACCGCTTTATTCACCTCATCCCGGGGTTCAGCCGCAACAATTAATTCAGGCCCTAATGGTGCCGGAGAGCGGTGTAACTGATGCACATGTTTACGCCATAGCGCCGCCTTGGCACGGGGCATCAATGGCCAGCTGCGAAAGTGTTCTGCTTCAAGGGGGCGTCCGATACGTATATCAATACTGCGGCTGGCCTGTTTAAACATTTCCCTGATCAACCACAACGTTGACAGTGGCTTGTTCAACATAGAAAGGCCGTAAAACCACCATGAGTTCCTGCCAAGTACCTGTACTGGCAGAATGGGCGCATTAGTTTTTTCCGCAAAACGGGCAAAGCCCGGATTCCAGCGCCCATCACGCACCCCCTGCGGGGTAAGCCTGGACACTTCTCCCGCAGGGAAAATAATAATCGCCCCTCCAACCCCCAAATGGCTGTAGATACCCTCTATATCAGCTCTGCGAGTGCGGCCGTTAAAATTATCTACCGGCAATAAATAGGAACGTAATGGCTTGATATTCCACAATAACTGGCTAGCCACCGCGCGCACATCTTTGCGCACACGGGCAACCATATCTATCAAAGCTAGGCCGTCCAGGCTTCCCAGCGGGTGGTTAGAAACAATGACCAAGGGGCCACTGACAGGTATCCTCTCCAGCTCAGAAGGGGTTAATTCATAACGAAAATTGAGTCCATCAAAAACCTGCCGGATAAAATCCAGACCGCCTAAATGAGGAAAGCCACTGGTAAATTCTTGCAATTGCTCATCACAACAAATTTTTTTTAGTGTGGCCGAAACCAATTTGCGAGTGGGTTTTTGCGGTGCCGCACTGTACCAGGCATTTTTTAGCAAAAGATTTTCAAGTTGAATCATGCCGCAACGACCTCTGTCATTATGCTGGCAATTTTCGGTGCCCGGTACCAATGTAACAGGTCCAAACTGCCATCTTGTTGTTCTACCACAGCACTCATGGAATCAACCCAGTCACCACAATTGGCATAGGTCACTCCACTACCGGACATCATCTTATGCCTTAATGCAGGTCGATGGATATGCCCACAGATCACACCATCAAATCCTTGAGAAATAGCTTCGCGGGTAGCGACATCCTCAAAATCACTCATCATCTGCCGAGCCGCGCCCACCCGATTTTTCACCTGACTGGCGAGAGACCACCAGGGCTTATTAAAACGGTTACGCCAATAATTTATCCAGCGATTGATTCGCAGCATCATGTAATAACTGCGGTCACCAATGTGGTATCTCACGGGATTTATTTTGATACGGTGCTCAAATTGATCACCGTGGGTCACCCAGTAACGGCGACCATCGGAAGCGGTATGTATGCAGTCTCTCTCAATACGAATATTTCCGAGACGCTTGCCCACCCAACTGCGCATGGGGGCATCATGATTTCCAGGAATATAAATAACTTCAGGGGTCAAACTGCTTAGCTCTGAGAGCATGCCCAGTAATAGAGAAGAGGCCTGGCACCATGTACCTCGTCCTTGAGAAAGTGCCTGCATATCAAAAATATCCCCAACCAGGTAAACCGTATCGGCACGATTCTGAGCCAGAAAATCTGCAAGTCGATGGGGCTCACTGTCTCTACTGCCTAAATGGACATCGGAAATCCACAGTGCGCGATAGCGATTGCTCATAGCAAAGTTCCAGTCTGTACCAGTTATCCGCCCACCTATTTAAAGAGCAGATATGCAGCAAAATGTAGGTCGTCGCCAGAGCTAACTTGAGAAAAATCGATAAATTCGTATTTATTCTCTTGCTAGCAAATTGAGAGCAACCAGGCCTATATAAGCCTGTTGATCGTCAAGGTCACCACTTTGCAGCGATTTGATGACAGTCAGGAGGATTTTTATTGAAGCTTATATTGCAGCGGAAAAAAAGGTGCGGGGGATGAATTTGACGCTAAAAACCGGACCTTGGCCCGGTCTTGAGGGAAGTAAAACGGAGGCTGAATTTATTCGGTGTCTTGGGGATGTCGGATCGGCGGCGCAAAGGGGAATTTGGCGACTTTATCGCCTTTAACTTCCACAATCTTGCCGGTACCCTCTTTCTCAACTTCGTCGATGCGCACAATACTGTGCATCGGAATGTATGAGCGGGTTACTGACGCAAATTCTGTTTTCAGCTTTTCCTCACTGGGATCCACCACGAGCTGGGCCTTCTCCCCGAAAACAAACTCCTCAATTTCGATAAAGCCGTACATATCACTCTGATAAATGGCTCGCGCGTAGAGTTCATACACTTGGTTTTGATTGTGGAAAATAACTTTATAAATCGGGTTGGCCATAAGTCTCTCAGGATGGGGAAGACCCCGAAGCTCAAATTGATCAAAAGACGGGCAAAGCCCGAAAAAGCGGGCAAGAATAGCACAGGTTCGCAACAGCTAATATAGCCATCTATGCAGTGCCGGGCCGTATCGCTATAATGCCCCACCCTAATTGTTGACCAGTTTTTAACCAGGCGCGATATGTCCGAAACATCGGTGAAAAAGCTATACATTAAAACCCACGGCTGCCAAATGAACGAGTACGATTCCGCGAGGATGCGCGATCTGCTCGGGGAGTCCCACGATATGGTCCCCACGGACGACCCCAAGGAGGCAGATGTACTATTGGTCAACACCTGTTCTATCCGCGAGAAAGCCCAGGAAAAATTGTTCCATCAACTGGGCCGCTGGAAGCACCTCAAGGAAAAAAATCCCGATTTGGTGATAGGTGTTGGCGGCTGCGTTGCCAGCCAGGAAGGTGAGGCGATTGCTAAGCGCGCCCCTTATGTAGATCTTATTTTCGGTCCACAGACCCTGCACCGGTTGCCGGAAATGATGGAGACCAAAGAGCAGAAAAGTGGCGCGATCATTGTCGATGTGAGCTTCCCTGAGATTGAAAAATTCGATCGCCTGCCACAACCAGAAGCGGACGGTGCCTCTGCATTTGTGTCCATCATGGAAGGCTGCTCCAAGTACTGTACTTTCTGCGTGGTTCCCTACACCCGGGGTGAAGAAGTAAGCCGTCCAGTAGCTGATGTCCTGGAAGAAGTTGCCCATTTGGCCGACCAGGGAGTCCGCGAAGTCAACCTGCTCGGGCAAAACGTCAACGCTTACAGAGCTGCCGGGGAAGACAGCCACGAAGCCGACTTCGCCGAGCTGATCACCTACGTCGCAGCAATTGATGGCATCGACCGCATCCGCTACACCACCTCCCATCCGGTCGAATTCTCGGACGCTCTAATTGACGTTTACGCCCAGGTTCCGGAGCTTGTCAGCCATTTGCACCTGCCCGTTCAAAGCGGCTCAGATCGTATCCTGATGGCCATGAAGCGCGGCCATACCGCCTTGGAATACAAATCCAAAATTCGCCGTCTGAAAAAGATTCGCCCAGATATCTGCCTGTCCTCCGATTTTATTATCGGCTTCCCCGGTGAGACCGACAGGGACTTTGAAGCCACGATGAATTTAATCCAGGACGTGGGCTTCGATATCTCATTCAGCTTTATTTATTCTCCCCGTCCCGGTACACCCGCTGCCGACCTGCCAGATGACACACCGGAAGAGGTTAAGAAGCAACGCCTGCAGCTTCTGCAATCCCGTATCAACCAGCAAGCGGCCGCTATTGCCCGCCGGATGGTAGGGAATACTGAGCGCGTCCTGGTGACTGGAGTTTCCAAGAAAGACCCAGGGCAACTGCAAGCGCGGACAGAGAACAACCGCGTCGTCAATTTCCGCGCAGACGACCTCGCCCTGATTGGTAAATTTGCCGATATTTTGGTTGAGGAAGCACTACCAAACTCCCTGCGCGGCACTTTGCTCACCTCAGAGCTGGATGAAGATCTTTTCTAGTGTCCTGTAAACCACTTAAATCCCGGCAGGATGTGCCCAAAAACCACATCCTGCCGCCAAAATAGGCTCCACTTGCCGATCAAATTACATTCTGTAATTAAAATTAGGTAGAGTTAGAATCTATTTGTAGGAATCACCTCTTTCCCATAGTGGGAAAATGGGTATACCCTAGCAATGTAACCCTTGGATTAAAGGTGCCGGAAACCAATTTGGAAACACAAACCCTCGCTCACAGCATCACTCTAGAACCCAATGACGCTCGCCGTCTCGCCAACCTTTGCGGTCAATTTGACCAACACCTGCGCCAAATAGAGCAGCGCCTGGGTATTGAAATACGCAATCGGGGCAACCAGTTTTCGTTTTATGGCGAGTCCAAATCCGCACGTGTTGCAGGCGAACTACTGCGATTTCTCTATAAAGAGACCGATACAAAGGATTACCTGACACCCAATGAAATCCATTTAGCTCTGCAGCAAGCTGGCATTGAAGAACTCCTCAATAAGGGTTCAGACAACGAATCCACAGAAGCTGACTCAGTAGTCCTGATTCGCACTCAAAAATGCTCGGTACGCCCCCGAGGTCTCAATCAGCGCAAATACGTTCACGCGGTACAAACCAACGATATCAACTTTGGTATCGGGCCTGCGGGAACCGGCAAGACCTATCTGGCTGTGGCCTGTGCTGTTGAAGCACTGCTCAAGGATGAGGTCGAGCGAATTTTGCTGGTTCGACCCGCCGTTGAAGCCGGTGAAAAACTCGGCTTTCTCCCCGGTGATTTGAGCCAAAAAGTCGACCCCTACCTCCGCCCTCTTTACGACGCTCTCTACGAGATGCTGGGCTTTGAAACTGTGGGGAAATTGATTGAACGCAATGTTATCGAAGTGGCTCCGCTCGCCTATATGCGGGGGCGCACCCTGAATAACGCCTTTGTCATCCTCGATGAAAGTCAAAATACCACTCGCGAGCAGATGAAAATGTTCTTGACGCGAATCGGCTTTGGCTCGACGGCGGTGATAACCGGGGATCCCAGCCAGGTCGATCTACCACGCGGACAAGCTTCCGGCCTGCGTCATGCGGTCGGAGTGCTGGGAAAGGTCAACGGTATCAGTTTTACCCACTTCGGAGCCAAAGATGTGGTTCGCCACCCCCTCGTGCAGCGTATCGTGGAGGCCTATGATATCCACGAAGCTGAGCTCGAAATGGCCACCGCAACCGCAGACAGGACACCCAGTAAAGCAGACGAAAATGCTGCGTAGAGCTCCGCACACGATTTATGATTGATTTAACACTCGACGTGCAGCGGGCCACCCGCTGCAATAGCCTCCCCTCTGATGAGGTTATCAACTCCTGGATACAGAAAGCACTTGCAACCCACCGAAAAGAGGCGGAACTGTCAGTGCGTATCGTCGACGAAAGTGAGAGCCAGGACCTGAATTTCCGGTACCGGGGCAAGGACAAACCCACCAACGTTTTATCCTTCCAGACAGATTTTCCTGCGGAGCTCGATCTTCCAATGCTCGGGGACCTTGTGATCTGTGCCCCGATAGTGGCACAGGAAGCGGAGCAACAAAGCAAATCACTGTTGGCGCACTGGGCACATATGGTGGTCCATGGCACACTGCACCTTCTAGGTTACGATCATATCGAGGATGCAGATGCCGAAGAGATGGAAAACCTGGAAACGGGGTTGCTGGCCAGCCTCGGCTTTGCAGACCCCTACACCCCGCTTGAAGAAGCCGGGTGATAGCCGCTGTACTACCGAGTTAATAGCAAGCTGCTACTGAATTTACCCACAAACGAGAGAATCCCGGAGCATGGCCACTTCCATGACCACAGACGAGCCCCCAAGTAGCCACTCAACGGGTAAATCCCGGCCGAGTGAAAAAAGTTGGCTGGAAAAGTTGTTCAGCGCTTTCTCCGCTGAACCCAAATCTCGCGATGAACTGCTGGATATCATCAAGGATGCTGCCGAGAACCAACTGGTAGACGCAGAGGCGCTATCTATCATCGAAGGCGCCCTGGATGTATCCAGCCAGCAGGTTCGAGAGATCATGATCCCCCGCTCGCAAATGGTTGTAGTAGGCATCCACGACAAGCCTGAAGAATTCCTCCCCAAAATTATTGAGTCGGGCCACTCCCGCTTCCCCGTTGTCGGAGAGAGTGTCGATGACATCCGAGGGATACTGCTGGCCAAAGACCTTCTACCCCTTTTGCTGAAAGGCTTCGATGAATTTCAGCTCGAAAATCTGATTCGACCCGCGAATATTATTCCTGAGAGCAAACGCCTGAATATTCTCTTGCGGGAGTTCCGTGAGAACCGCTACCACATGGCGGTGGTGATTGACGAATACGGCGGTGTTTCGGGAGTTGTCACCATTGAAGACATCCTCGAAGAAATAGTCGGGGAAATTGAGGATGAAACCGATGAGGAAGAAGCAGATAGCTTTATCCGCAAAGTCGGAGAAAACGACTACATAGTCAAAGCACTCACCCCCATCGAAGAGTTTAATGAATTTTTCGATAGCGCATTTAGTGACGAAGAATTCGACACTGTTGGCGGTCTCATTATGCAATCATTCGGCCATTTGCCGGGCCGGGATGAAGTCACTAGGTTGGGGGACTTTATGTTCCGGGTACTCTATGCGGATAGCCGCCAGATACATCTGCTGCGAGTGGCCCATATGCGCAAGCCTCCGGAAGAGGACAACTAAAAGCCGTACCGCTCTTTGAATTATGGTACTTCGAACCAGTTTGACTCAGTAAGTCTCAACACATAGATACCCTGTGATTCCGGGGTGTCCTGATTAGCAATTTTATGCGCAGATTATTTTCTCCGCTCGCCAGCGCTGGAGCTGGTGGGCTTATGACACTCTCCTTTGCCCCGTTTGATTACTGGGTTTGTAGCCTTCTGTCTCTGGCAATATTTGCCTGGGTACTCATCTCAAGCGCCAAAGATCAGCTACTGCCAGGCCGTACCACCCTCTGGCTGGCCTTCCTTTACGGAGTGGGGCTCTTCGCAACCGGCGCATCCTGGGTCTACATTTCGATCACGAATTTTGGCAACTCATCAGTACCTTTGGGGCTGGCCCTAACCGGCGGTTTTGTAGCCGTAATGGCGCTATTGCTGGCGGCTCCTTTTTACTTTCTCGGCCGGTTTACCGATAACCGATTCAGCTTTGCCCTCGCCTTTGCTGCAATATGGTTTATTAGCGAATGGTTTCGCAGCTGGATATTTACCGGGTTTCCTTGGCTCTTCGCCGGCTACGCCCATACTGACACTTGGCTATCCGGTTGGGCACCCGTGTTCAGCGTGTACGGAATAGGCTTGCTATTAGCCCTGACCGCAGCCGTGTTGGCACTGGCCGCCAGCGGCCGTCTGGCACCCATCAAACAGCGCGGCCATCTCGTCCTGATTGTCGCCGCCCTGGTACCCTGGCCAATAGGCGCACTCCTTTCCCAGATCGACTGGACAAGCCCCAAAGGCGGCATCATCAGCGTAGGGATGGTGCAGGCAAATATCCCTCAGGAGAAGAAGTGGTTACCCGAATTCCGTGGCGAGACCATCAATCGCTATCAGGAGGGGACCCGATCACTCAGCGATCAGGATGTGGATGTCATTATCTGGCCTGAAGCCGCCCTGCCTATGCTCTATGGCCAAGCGCCCAACCTGATGCAGGCACTGCAGCGCAATGCCGAGAATACCGATATCGACCTGATCACCGGCATTCTTTATGACACTAGGGACCCGGCACAGGGGGGCAGACAAATTCACAACTCCGCTGCGGTATTTGGGCAGAGCCCCAGTGTGTATCACAAACGTCATCTGGTTCCTTTTGGCGAGTATGTTCCACTGGAAGAGCTGATTCGAGGCACAATAGAGTTCTTCGATCTCCCCACATCATTTATTCGCTCTGGACCCGATGAACAGCCCCCACTGACTGCCGCCGGAGCCAGCTGGGCGCCACTGATTTGCTATGAAATTGTGTACCCTCAATTGGTGGCCGACACAGCCCTGTCAGCCCAGGTTCTACTTACTATTAGTAACGATGCCTGGTTTGGTGCCTCTATTGGTCCCCTACAACATATGCAAATGGCACAGATGCGCGCGCTCGAAACCGGCCGTTTTCTGGTAAGGGGTACCAATACTGGCATAACCGCTATCGTTGACCCTCAGGGCCACATCGTTGAGAAACTGCCGCAGTTTGAACAGGCCAATATGACCGGCGACATCAGAGCAATGATTGGCGCAACGCCTTTTATGTTGGGAGGTGTCTCATTAGTATTTGCCTTGGCACTGCCCATGCTGGCTCTGGCTCTGTTTTTGCGTAAAAGAACTGAGCCTAAGCCCAACAGATCCCTAACCGGAGAGCTGCCCGACTGAGTGAGAGGTACCCCTCTCCCTTATCTAACCCTGCCTAAACGGGGGATCGACTACCGAGAGCCCGCGACAGTCAAATATGGCTGCTATGCTGAATCAATTTTCTAGTGAATATAAGGCAAGGTGATTCCCCATGCATTGCTTAATTAGCGGTGGCACCGGACTTATAGGTAGGCTCTTTTGCCAACGCTGGCTGGAGCGAGGTAACAGCATTACGGTTCTAACCCGGCAACCGGAGAAAGTCCGGGCTCTTTGCGGGGAATCCGCCGATGCCTGCCGCGAACCGAGTGAGGTAACGCAACCGGTAGATATTGTTGTCAACCTGGCCGGTGAACCCATCTCCCAGCGCTGGACCGAAAAGCGCCGCTCCGAGATTCGCAACTCACGCCTGGGCACCACTGAAACGCTGGTACGCTGGACCCTTGCCCAACGGGATAAACCCCGTTATTTTTTATCAGGGTCTGCCATCGGCTATTACGGGGATCGTGGTGGAGAACTATTAAAAGAGAGTAGCGCTCCGGGGGGAGGTTTTGCAGCACAGCTTTGTCGGGACTGGGAAGGGGCAACTCTGCCACTTCAGCAGGCAGGTGTCAGCGTAGGTATCATACGCACCGCCATAGTACTGTCTATGCGCGGTGGCGCTCTCCCGCAGATGCTACCGCCATTTCGCTTCGGCCTCGGAGGGCCCATGGGTTCGGGCGAACATTGGATGAGCTGGATTCATGAAGAGGATGAAGTAGGGCTAATATTACACGCCATTGATAACCAGCTGTGCCGCCCTTTCAATGCCAGCGCCCCCGAACCTGTTACAAACAACAGTTTTGCCCGACTTCTCGCCAAAGAGTTACATCGACCGGCAATACTTCGAACACCCATCTGGGCTCTAAGAGTTTTATTTGGAGAAATGGCCGACGAATTGCTATTGGCCAGCGACAGAGTCGAGCCCTGCACGGCATTGGAAAGTGGCTACACCTTCCAATTTCCAACACTTGGACAGGCACTCGCAGACTTACTTAAAGGAGACAGCGCCACCACTAGGGCTAGCGCCTGATATACATCGCTGCGCTAGGCAGCAGCCATACTACTTTCGAGCGCCTGAGCCAGGTAGCGGCGGCTCGATTCACTGGTAACCAAATCACCGCGACACTCCATTGGCGCCGAGCCAACCCACTGGGCATGCCAGCGATACCAGTCAGACTGCTCAGCTTTTTCACGGAGCTCAATAAATTCCACCTCTGCAGGGACGAAACCGAACTCTCGTACTATCTGCCCCGCAAAGGTCTCAAAATTCTTACTGAGCTTGGCGCCACTATCGACACCAGAACACAGAAATACAAGTGTTCGACCATCCTGCTCCACACGCTTGAAGCCGATCCAAACTGCGCGGTTCAACCGATTGTGTAGCTGTATCGGAGAGAAAGAAAGTGGGATGCCCTTCATCATAAGGTTATCTCGATTATTGTTATGTTTTTTGTCCACAGCTGCTACTCCATATAAAAAAATAATCAATGGGTATGTCCTGTGGCGCCAGTCATCCTAAGCTCGGTACAACTAGCAATCAAGAGCTCTAAATAATCCAGCGCGACGCCTGATCCCTCATATTCTGTAGGCCTCTGAGATCACATTTTCGAAAAAGTTCCTCAACAACTTCGAATTGGCGGCAGGGGACTCCGGCGATACCAAACCCTTGCCAACACCTCCCGCCAGTAAACCTGGGTACGCAGCAGAGAGGCCGCATTCGGCAACCACCGCGCAATGCCGCGATGGGCTCGCGGTAACAATTCTTCAGCACTACCTACCGACAGGGGCTCTACCTGTAGACCAGCCTTGGAAAAGACTTCAGCAGCTCTCGGCATATGCCACCAATGGGTAACCAGCAGGACTGATTTTACCTTGGCTCTATGCAATATTTCAGCACTGTTCACCGCATTCTCTGCAGTATTACGGCTGCAATCATCGCGCCAAGTGACCGGGGTAGAGAACTTATCTTCCAGCAAGGAGGCCATCATCTGAGATTCTGTCAGCCGCTCTCCGTCATGTACTCGACCACCAGAAACCAGTATCGGCAGCCCTTTCGGTGCTTCTTCGGATGCCCCGATGACCCGCTCAAGACTTGAGGCAGAGAGCCTCTCATTACCTGAAACCCGATCCCGGTAGCGCCCAGCCCCCAAGATAACCACTGCTTCAGGCCTGGATTGAAATTGATCTGACACCTTCCCCAAGCGATTGCCCAGCCAGAAAGAAAAAGCCGGAGTCGCACTTACCCAAAGTACGCCAAATGAGAATATAGCCAGCGGCAGTGAGCACTTCTCCAGCAGTGACCCGGCAGGTAAAAATCGCAACAAGAATGCAATCAGCAGCCCCAAGAGTGGAGCCGTCGGGGGCATTAATAAGGTTGCAGCGGCCGAGTAGAGCGCACTCAATACTCCAATCCACCCTCAATCTGCCGAAAACATCCATAGCCGCAACGGTGGCAGGGAGTTATCTGGGCATTCTCAGGAGGCATAGCACGATAACCACACCCGAGACACTGCAGCTCCTCATCCGCCCCAACAGACTCTCCAGCCAGAGCCCAAGGCTTGCCATCCTTGATACAAAGCATCAAATTTGGCCAGGCGGTTTCTGTCGGATCAGCCGCATCCAACAGCCAACTACCACTGCGCTCTTCCAGGGTCTGTAACTCGCCCCCCAGCCCCCGCAGGTAGTCAGCCGCTTGATGTAAATCATCTTTTAACCAAGCACGTAAAAAAGCCATTTTATTGGCGGTAAGGTTCTCTACAGCCAGCTCACCCTCGACCAAATCCTCCAAGTCTTCACGAAACTCGTTGATCAGATCATCCTTAGGCGGCAACTTTGGTTCCTTCGTCACGGTATCCCTCCTATAATCCCGCGTTTACGCATCGTAAAAGATGCACCGGGGACGAGACTTGATCGCGATCAATATTTCCGATAGCCATTAACTCATCGCTCCCGAAAAACACTGAACAGTTTCCCGCAAATTTTGATCACAGAGTATAGGTCCCGAATCGATGGAAGAGCAGTACAACCCCTCCGCAGTCGAAGCTTCCGCCCAGGAATTCTGGGAGGCACAGAAGAGCTTTGAGGTTAAGGAAGATACCGGCAGGGAAAAGTTCTACTGCCTATCCATGTTCCCCTACCCCAGTGGCAAATTGCACATGGGGCATGTGCGCAACTACACGATTACCGATGTAATCACCCGTTACCAGCGTATGCAGGGTAAAAACGTGCTGCACCCCATGGGCTGGGATGCTTTTGGTCTGCCGGCAGAAAACGCCGCAATCCAGAACAAGACCGCGCCAGCCAAGTGGACCTATGCCAATATCGATTACATGAAAGGTCAACTGAAAGCCCTCGGCTTTGGCTTTGACTGGTCCCGTGAACTGGCTACCTGCCAACCCTCTTACTACCGGTGGGAACAATGGTTTTTCACTCGCCTGTACGAAAAAGGTCTGGTTTATAAGAAAAACTCTGCAGTGAACTGGTGCCCGCACGATCAGACCGTGCTGGCTAATGAGCAGGTGGAAGACGGAGCCTGCTGGCGTTGCGGCACCACCGTAGAACGCCGTGAGCTGGCACAGTGGTTTATCAAAATCACCGACTATGCGGAAGAACTGCTGGCCGACCTGGATAAACTGCCCGAGTGGCCAGAGCAAGTGCGCACCATGCAGCGCAACTGGATTGGCAAGAGCCTCGGCGTCGAGCTGAGCTTTGCGCTGCCCGAAACCGTCGCCGACATGGACCACTTCGACGTCTACACCACCCGCCCGGATACTCTGATGGGTGTCACCTATGTGTCCCTGGCGGCCGAGCACCCTATTGCTCTGGAACTGGCGGAATGCGATCCAGCGCTAAAAGCCTTCATTGCCGAGTGCAAAAAGCAGTCCCTATCCGAAGCCGATATGGCGACAATGGATAAACGCGGTATGGATACCGGGCTGAAGGCTATTCACCCCCTCACAGGCAAAGAAATCCCCATCTGGATCGCGAACTATGTATTGATGGATTACGGTTCCGGTGCCGTAATGGCAGTTCCGGCCCACGATCAACGCGACTGGGAGTTTGCCCACAAATACCAATTATCGATGATGCAAGTCATCGAATCTATTGATGGCCAATCCATCGATCTGGATAAAGCGGCCTATACCGAAAAAGGCAAGCTGGTGAATTCCGGCAATTTCGACGGCCTGGATTTCAGTGACGCTTTTACTGCGATCTCCGACGCACTGCTTGCTGCCGGCAAAGGTCGAATGACTACCAACTACCGCCTGCGCGATTGGGGGGTCTCCCGCCAGCGCTATTGGGGCGCGCCCATCCCCATGTACAATCTGGCTGACGGCGGAGAGATTCCGGTACCGGCAGAGAAGCTGCCCATTTTGTTACCGGAAGATGTAGAGCTCGACGGCATCCAGTCTCCTATTAAGGCCGATTCCGAGTGGCGTAAGGATGAACTGAACGGTACGCCCGTAGAGCGGGAAACCGACACCCTCGATACTTTTATGGAGTCCAGCTGGTACTACGCCCGATACACTTGCCCAGATTTTGAGGAGGGGATGCTGGACCCAGACCGCGCCAACTACTGGCTACCGGTGGACCAGTATGTAGGGGGTATCGAGCACGCGATTCTACACCTGCTCTACGCTCGCTTCTTCCACAAGCTGATGCGTGATGAAGGTCTGGTCAACAGCGACGAACCCTTTAAGCAACTGCTGTGTCAGGGCATGGTTTTGGCCGAGTCTTACTACAAGGACGACAGTGGTCACAAAACCTGGTTCAACCCAGCCGACGTCGATGTCGAGCGGGATGACAAGGGTAAGCCTATTAAGGCCTTTGTGCGTGAAAGCGGTGAGGAAATTACCGCTGGTGGCGTGGTGAAAATGTCCAAGTCGAAGAACAACGGCATAGACCCCCATGCGGCGGTTGAACAGTACGGTGCCGACACCTTGCGCCTGTTCACTATGTTCGCCGCACCGCCCGAACAAACTCTGGAATGGCACGATGCCGGCGTAGAAGGCGCCAGCCGATTCCTGCGCAAACTCTGGAAAACTGTTCACACCCATGTTGCCGCGGGCTCCAGTGATGCGCAGATTGATCAGCAATCTCTCAATGACAAGCAGCAGCAACTGCGCCGCAAAGCCCACGAGACCATCCAGAAAGTGGGTGATGACTACGGCCGTCGCCAGACATTTAATACCGCCATCGCTGCAGTTATGGAGCTCCTCAATGAAGTGAGCAAACTGGCAGAACGCGATTGCGAACAGGGCCTCGCGGTTGAACGAGAAGCTTTGCAGGCTACGGTTTTGCTGTTGGCCCCCGTTACTCCGCATATTTGCCACGAGCTGTGGAAAGTCTTGGGTAATACCAGCAGCCTGATTGATGCACCCTGGCCCAAAGTGAATGAAAAGGCACTCGTGCGCTCAAGTATCACCCTGGTGGTGCAAGTCAACGGCAAGGTCCGTGCAAAGTTGGATGCTCCAGCAGATGCCGATAAGGAAAGCCTGGAGAAACTGGCTCTGGAGAATGACAGCGTGCAGAAATTTATCGGTGACGCCACCGTACGCAAAGTCATAGTCGTTCCTGGCAAGCTGGTAAATATAGTCGCTAAGTAAAAACTCGCAACGCAGCAACCGGGAGCCCCGCTCTCGGTTGCTATGGCCGGGCTCGCCAAGACCGGCACGATTAAGCAAGGTAGTTTATGAGAACAATCACTAGTCGAGCCTTTATTTTTCTTCTCGCGATAGCCGTCGCAAGTTGTGGCTGGCACCTAAGAGGTGCGCCAAAGAATTTCCCTCCCGGCAGCACCCTGTATATCTCCAGTGAAAACCCTCGCAGTGACATTGCAGACCAAATGACCCGGTTACTCAACACTGCCGGCGTACCCATTGCCGAGTCACCGATGAGTGCCGATTATGTATTGATCATTCATCAGGAAATAGAACGAAAACTGACGGTGGCCGTAGACTCAGAAGGCAGAGCCTCTGAATATGAACTTATCACCGGTGCAATTTATAGTGTGCGTACTGGAACGGGAGAAGTACTTCTCAATAAAGCCCAGGCCGATGTATACCGTACTTTAGAGTGGGATATCTCTGAAATTGTTAGTAAAAGTGAAGAGGAAAATACACTGCGAGCAGAAATGCGCCGAGAACTCATCGGCCGTATTATTGACCGCCTTCGCCGCATTGACGTAAATGCACCACTGGAAGATAAAAGTTACTAGGTTTATTGACTTTAATGCGCACTAATCCCAATCAATTACAGCAAAGCCTGAAAAAGGGGCTATCACCAATTTATATTGTTTCCGGTGATGAACCCCTTTTGGTGCAAGAGTGCTGCGATCAAATTCGCTCCGCGGCTAAAAAATACGGCTTTACCGAACGTGAACTTATTCATGCTGAGCACAACTTTGACTGGGGTACATTACTGGCCTCCGCTGGAAACATGTCTCTTTTTTCTGAGAAAAAGCTGATTGAAGTTCGTGTTCCCGGTGGAAAACCTGGCGACAAGGGGAGTAAGGCTTTACAGGAGTTTACTGCTCTGGCCGACCAAGACCTATTGCTGCTACTCGTACTGCCAAAACTTGATAAATCCCAGCTTAATAGTAAATGGGTAAAGACTTTGGAGCAGTCAGGAATACTGACCCAAATATGGCCAGTTAGCTCTCAAGAAATGCCCCGCTGGATTAATCAGCGCCTTGCAACCGCCGGCCTCTCGGCTGAGCCTGATGCCGTGCAGATCCTGGCAGAACGCGTGGAGGGAAACTTGCTTGCTGCAAGCCAGGAAATAGAAAAACTCAAGCTTTCCAAGCTTGCAGGGCAAATCACTACAGAAATGATGGAACACAGCGTAACCAGCTCCGCACGTTACAGTGTTTTCGACCTGATAGACACATCTTTAGCAGCAGATGCTGCTAAAGCCATCAAAACCTTAGATGGGCTGCGCGTTGAGGGTGTTGAGCCTCCCATTGTACTGTGGGCTATAGCGCGAGAGCTTCGGACACTGATTGATATCGCGGAGAAACTGGATCAAGGTCAACCCTTATCTAGACTGGTGAGGTTACAAAAAAGACAGCCTTTGGTTCAGAGAGCTTTACACCGATTAAATAAAAGCCAACTTGAGAGCCTACTGATTCGCGCACGCGCAATCGACATCTCTATCAAAGGAGGCGCAACACACCAGTCTCCATGGGCGGGGCTACTGGAACTTACCCTTAATTTTTGTGGCCAGCGCACGATCTGATCTTCTCTTAATTGTCCCTACCTATAAAATATCCAGCTACACATAAAGCAAAATCGCCCCCAAAGGGGCGGTTTTGCTCATTACCAAAAATTTATTAGTATCAATTTTGAGAAATAGTTGCCAAGTTATTGCTACCAACTTGCTCAATACTCGCCATATTCAAAGCACTGGTCTGGCTAACCGTTGCCATATTATCGTAGCCAGCCTGCCCTACATGAGCAGTGTGCTCGAGACCGGTTTGAGCAACAGTAATCATATTGTCTCCACCGAAATCCTGGTGGATTTCTGCCAGATTCAAATCACCAGCCTGATCAATATCTACAGTGTTTGAAACACCAGCACTGTAACCAAAGGTATAGTTACTGTTACCCGTTTGATCGATATTCACCAAATTAGCATCACCATACTGTGCAAAGTCAGTGGTATTGGAATCACCGGTTTGCACCAGATTGGCAGTATTGTCGTTACCGACCTGCTCCATGAGACCGTAATTGTTGGTCTGGTTTTGGCTAATATTGGCAAGGTTATTAGCACCTGACTGATAACCCACTCCAGTGTTACCAGCACCTTCCTGCAAAATGGTTGCAGTATTATCTACACCTGATTGAGCAAGATCCAGTAAGTTGAAGTCACCATTTTGCATCAAGTTGGCGGTGTTTGCGGAACCAGACTGGTAGACGGTACCAACGTTAAAATCACCGACCTGACCACCAACAAAACCATCTACAGAGGGATACCAGGTGCTGTTCCATACACCGTTGGCATCACCCATCTGGGTACTTACAAAGTAGTTGCCATCGCCTTGCTGCTGCAGCACGCCCATGTTGTCGTTGCCGTCCTGGAGCATATCTGCATAGTTAAAATTTGAACCAAAATATTGGTCCACATGTAACATATTCTCGCTGCCAATCTGGGCAAGATAGCTAGAGTTATAAGAACCTTCATACTGGTGGACGGTTCCACTGTTACCCTCACCACTCTGGTAGGTAATGGATTCACTACCTACCTGATCATTTTGAACGCTATTTGCGTAGTTACGATTACCAACTTGAGTTTGATCAATATAGTTGCCATCAGCATACTCCTGCAGGGAAGTAGCAATGTTATTACTGCCTTCCTGCCACTGATAAGCAGCGTTATTAGTAGATCCATCCATCTGATAAACATCAGCATGGTTGTTCTCACCAAGCTGTACCTGATCCCCGTAGTTACTATCGGCTACGGCTTGGCCAGCACCAGCAATTAACGCTATAGCGGCAGCAAGTGTAATTTTTTTCATCTAACGTTCTCCCTCAGACTAAAATTTTAAATACAAGTAAAATAGTGCAATGCCTCAATCGTACTGCACCAGTTGCACCGCATGGTCGTCACCGAACTGCGCGACATAACCAAACAATCCATTGCCACTTTGAATAATATTTGCAGAGTTCCCGTAACCAACCTGATTAATCAATGCAACATTATCTACGCCATTTTGAACCGCAGTTGCCTGGTTATATGCTCCCGATTGAGATATCGCTGCATAATTTGAGTCACCGGCCTGCTGTACAAGAGCTGTATTGGAATCACCTTCCTGCATCAACACTGCCTGGTTATAAAGACCGGACTGTGTGATTTCTGCGACGTTATAGTCTCCTACCTGTGAAACTTGAGCCAAATTACCGATAACCGAATCCTGTCTCATCAAGAGAAGATCCAAAGTCCCCTGCCCTGATGATAATTCATCATGATCATCTAGATCCGAAGCCCAACCCATTGGAAGCGGTAGAATTAAAAAAAGGAATAACACTATTGTTACCCGCTTAGCCATAGCAATCACTAACCACTCCTCAATCAAGAAAAGATGAACATCTCAATGAACCAGCTAAAGCAACTATAGAGAAAAAACAAAACCACTTAAATCAGCAGAAAGAATAGAATCAAAGGCCAACAAAAAGAAGAACGTAGAACTTTCGTATTAAATTACGAATTCAATAAAAAGCAGGAAAGAAAAAAACGACAAACAAGATTAAATTACACGGTATGTCACGTGATACATACAAATAAAATAAACAGGTAAATCAAAGAATTTTAATTGGCGTCCCGGCGTATTCGCTGAGCACCGACAGAGGGTACTGGCTACTATCTTCTAGCGCCCACAAATTGGAATTTACACCTTGAGAGATCAAGTGAATAACTGCTGACTCGATAGCAGATAGGACACATAACTGAGTGGGATCATTAGTGGTCATCCCAGCCTCTATCTCCAGCAATCGCTTGTACTCGACAAACGTGTACACATCACCCTGCACTTGCCTGGACAATATTTTTTTACTGGTTAAGACACTACTTAAAACTCTTCCGCTACGCACATCTACCGCACGCAAGCTAACAGTCACCTCATCAACTCGGTACTGTTCGGAAATGCCAATACCAAAATATCGCGCTCCTGCACCTCCCGTTTTAATATTTGTATCATATCCAACAATTCCGCCCTCAAGCATAATGTTCGCAGACATAAGAGACGGTAAATCAAAGGCCGGGGTATTTTCATCATGCTCTTTAAGCGCAGCCCTAATTATTTTTCTTTCGGTCAACAGATTTTGTAGACCCTCACGCTCCAAAGTGACAAACCATCCAGATTCATTTAACACCTGAACCAACATCGCCGCAGCCCCCTGAGTGACAGCCGTAGAAAATGAACTGGACGGCACAGGCCTATATTGTCCGGTTTGGTCACTAAACCCATATACTGCAGCAACTATTCTCCCTCTTGGCAAAGGCAAACTTACGAGATCAGCATAAGTACTCATCCGATCCGTTAGAGTGGCTTTCTGCTCCCCCGGCCCAAACAGCGCTTCCCCAGCATTTTCGAAAGAACCACAACCACCAATGAAAAATATAAAACCAATAAGAAAAATTCTAGATAACATCACGCCACCTTAAAAAACCACGGCCATTAATCCAAGAAAATTAGTTGCTTGGATTGAGTCCAACTACGACAATCTCAGATATCTCACCAGTTACTGCATCTGTAATGGTTATTGTCAACTGGCCATCTAAGTCGATGATATTTACAATATAATCATCCGTCACCAGCGTCCCATCGTTGCCATTACCTACATCTGTAAGCAGCTGTGAAAGTAATCGAGACTCAAGCGTGTCCGTAAATCTATCTAGGGACGAGGAATCTGAATAAGGTGACTTCCCTGAATCGGGATCCTTTTTGCTATTTTGTGCGCTTGCATTATTTAACAAATAGTTTCCATTTAGTGGATTTCCTCCAAAAGATGGATTTACCGGCGTATATACGAGCTCTGTTGCCACCGCAACCCTAGAAAAAATAAAAAATAAAAACACCAAACTAAAAGACGATCTCATCATATCTCATCCCCCGCTAAATCAATATTCTGGGAAAAAAGCTCCTGTAACCGCTGCTGACGTACATTATTATTAATTTGTGAGGCTGCCTGCTCGACCACTTCACCAAATTTCCTGCGGCCTGGGTAAATCACGGTTTTAAAAACCTGGCTGGCATCATAGGTTACCCAAACAACACTACCCCACCTGGCTGAGGGCCGCTCGTGGACGGTGAGGTTGTAATCAAAACTGCCGAAATTAGACGATATATATATCGATAAAGAGCGGGCAAATTCATGACCAATACCACTCACCGTGTTGTCAATTACCAACCCCGTCAGTAGAGAATCTTCCGCGTCATCCTCCTCTTGAGCAAGGCAATTGCAAGAAAAAAAGGACAACACGGCTGTAAAAACAGCCGATTTTAGAAACTGTGAATTCATAATTTTTATAGATTTTGACTGGCCCAGCTACTGGCTTCCAAACGGTTTCTACAACCTATTTTTCGATAAATCTTATACAGGTGACTTTTAACCGTATGCTCGCTTACACAAAGAGCCTCTGCGATATTTGCATTGGTATTACAATCACAGATTAGCTGCAATATTTGCCGTTCTCTTTGCGTCAAATTGGAAGCCTTATCACACCATTTCCTGGGCTTTCTGTGTTGCCTCAGAAAGTTATGAAGAACATCCCTAGGAAACCAATATTCTCCAGAAAATATCCTGCCCAACCTCCCCATAATGACTTTTCCATCACATTCAAAGGGAATCAACCCAAGCACCTTCTCCCAATGAAGAACAAAATCAATATCACCGGCCTTGTCAACATTAATTAACACAATACCTGGAGAGCTGGACGAAGAGTGGATACCTCTCAACAATTTCTCCAGATCCGATGCATTAACATCAGCACAATCCAGAAGCAGGTACTCCGCTTTTATGTCGTTCAGAGATGGTAGTGTCGAACGCTGTAAAATAGCGCAACTGGTTTTAAACTCATCTTCAATTCTTCCTGCAAAAATAGAGGATTGCAGGTTGACACTAGCGGTCAATAAAGCAACTGTTAGCTCCTTTTTTTCTGATGCGGAGCTAACAACCTTTAGTGGTGCATAATCCTTATGCAAATTCATCTGGGTTCCCCCAATGTGCGTTCCTTTTGTAACCCAGTATGTCACTGGGCTAATAATTTCTTATCAATTTTCTGCGCTCACCTTACGCCGTGAGCTAAATCTATTCGATCAACCCTCGTCCTGCAACCAGTAGTGATCTAGATATCAAAAATTCAATCTTAAGTGTGCCAACTTGGTTCATTCATGCCAACTAGCCATACAAAGGTATTACCATCAGGTAAATTCGAACAAAAAAAATACATGCTTTGGTATAGATTCTCAAGTGAAAATATAATTCGCTCAACATCAAAAAATTTGTACTGGCGCACACTATTGTTGCAAATAATTCGATCAATTACTGTAGGAAAGCACCCCTCTGATTAATTCCACGACAAATTATGGAGTACTTGTCACCCACGAAAAGAATGTTGATGAAAAGGTATTCGATACCAGTCAAATAAAAATAAGTTGCAGCAAAATTAAGTCAATATTTCTTTGAATATTGTTCCCGTTAAATTCACGGGCTTTATGCTTGAAAATAAAATCAACAAAATTGCGACACAGAGAAAAATAGGCTAAATAGTAAACAAGATAATCTGGTTTTATACTTCTAAAATATTATCAGCGATCCATTTTCCACACGGCAAATAGTACATTCGTTCAAGTTTGAATATTGCGTCGAACAAATTGTATACGTATCTCTTCGGACCAAAGCTATGAGCAACGATCACCCAGTATTTAATGGCAGCTCGTCTTATCAGATGAACAATCAGGTGCTTCCCTTGTCAGGACACAACCTCTATGGTGCTGACCAGGCTTTACAAGAAAATATACATATCAATGGGGGACACTGGGCCGAAGATGAGCTACAACGCTACGGAGAGGTATGTGGCCGGCCGGAGATGATAGAGCGTGGCTATGCAGCCAATGAATTCAAACCTATTTTTGAGAGTCATGACCGTATAGGCCGCCGTATCGATCTGGTTCGCTACCATCCCTCCTATCACCAATTAATGCAGCTGGCCCTTTCCGAAGGTCTGCATAGCTCCCCTTGGACCGACCCTCGCCCTGGGGCACATGTGGCCCGGGCAGCGAAAAATTATTTGCACTCCCAGCTGGAGACTGGGCATGGGTGTCCAGTCACTATGACATTCGCCTCCGTTCCCTCCATTGAATTAAACCCAGAGATCGCAAAAGAGTGGATTCCCAAAATTACCAACCGAGGATATGACGGCAGTAATCGCCCATATTTTGAGAAAAGCTCCCTCACCATCGGTATGGGGATGACTGAAAAACAGGGCGGATCAGATGTAAGAGCCAATACCACCACTGCAGTATCTATTAGTGATGGTATCTATGAGTTGTTAGGGCACAAATGGTTTATGTCCGCACCCATGTGTGATGGGTTTCTCATTCTGGCGCAAGCTCCCGGCGGCCTCTCTTGTTTCCTTGTCCCCCGCTGGAAACCAGATGGTACAAAAAACCCACTCGAAATTCAGCGTCTAAAGGTGAAGTGTGGCAATGTCTCCAATGCATCTTCCGAAATGGAAATCCGCGGTGCATTTGGCTGGCTGATCGGAGAAGAAGGGCGTGGTGTTAGCGCTATCATCAAGATGGTTGCCATTACCCGGTTTGATTGCATGGTTGGGTCATCCGCGGGGCAACGTCAAGCTGTTGTGCAGGCAATTTATAACGCCTCCAAAAGGAAAGCCTTCGGACAGACATTGATCGATTATCCACTAATGCAGAATGTCCTTGCCGATCTGCATTTGGAGGTAGAAGGATCGCTCGCACTCACCATGCGTATAGCCAGAGCAATGGATCAGGAACAAATTGAGCACGAAAAAATGCTGCTGCGGCTGGGAGCTGCTGTTGGCAAGTATTGGATATGTAAACGCAGTCCTCACCATGCATACGAGGCGATGGAATGCTTGGGCGGTAATGGCGCTATTGAGAACTTCATTACTGCACGAATTTACCGCGATGCTCCCATTAATGCGATCTGGGAAGGCTCAGGCAATATACAGGCCATGGATGTACTTCGGGCCATCACGAAAACACCTGCCGCAGTGAGCCATTGGTTTGATGAGCTTGGGATAAGTCGTGGGATAGATACCCGATTTGATAAGGCCGTCGACAATTTACGAAAAGAACTCTCGGATCTAAATCAGTTTGAGTACCGAGCCCGGTATATTGTTGATCAAATGGCCATTACAATGCAAATACACTTGCTGCTTCAAAATAATAACGAAGCAGTTTGCGATGCCTTTATAAAATCACGACTGGAAAATACTGGGGCACACAATACTGGATGCCTACCAAAAGGAATTGACATAGAGACACTACTGAAACGCGCCAACCCACTCGTGATATAACATATCCGATAAAATAGCTCAGTGCTCGCTGAGTTGTTTTATTAAATAATAGAATTTAAACAACCTTAGCTGTTCGTGTGACCACGGAAAAAATAGAGTCAATGTTCTTAAGCAGCTTGCTCACAGTAAAGTAATCTGCTACGAGCCCTATCAATTTGACTCTACCAATAATTGACTAAAAGATAAGGGGATGGAAATCGCCCATCTGATAACAACGTTTTTTGTCCATAGCTCTTTATTGCAATATATGTGCTAAGGATCCTTAGAATGTTTACCAGGGGAGCTGGCTACCATCCCAAAAAAGCAACTGCCCCGTCTCTGCAGTGCTTAATTGGCTAAGAACATCAACAATTCGCTTGGCACTTAGTTCTGGAGCATAAAGCTTATCGGGGTGCAGGTTTGATTGAAATGGCTTGGAAAGCGAAGTATCTGTTGTTCCTGGATGAATCGCAACAACACAGCTATCCTCTAGCTTACGCGCCCATTCAATAGACAGGTTTTTAACCAGCATATTTAGTGCCGCCTTGCTGATACGATAACTATACCAACCACCTAATTGATTATCACCGATACTACCCACCTTTGCCGAAAGTGAAACCCATAATACCGGTAATCTACGCTGCAGAAATCCATCGAGAGCCCGTGCCAAATGTAGATGAGAGAGTACATTAATTTGCATGGACTGAATCAACCAGTGATCATCACACTGCGACAGCGACTTCTCTGGACCATGAAAATCATCGTGTAATATCCCACAACAATTAATCACCCAGTCCGGAGGGACCGAGTGTTCTGCCATAAAATTTTCGATGATATCGATCGATTCAGCCTCCTCTAAAGAGACTGACAGGTGATGACGCTCCCCCGTATGACCCGGGATCATATCGACGGTAATACGACTCAAGGTCATCAAAGTAATCTGAGGGTGGCGCCGAACAATTTCTGCGCCTATAGCCTGTGCGAGACCGCCAGAAGCTCCGGCGATTAAAACTGTCTGCGGATTTTCAAACATACCGGCCTCCGTGCCGGAGAGTAAAATTTAGTCTATTTCCCAGCCTTTTTCTTAGCGGATGAAGAGCCTTTTTCCGCCTTATTGACCGGAATTTCGCTTACTACCCTCAACATCGGTTCATCTGACCGGAAAATCAGGCCGTGAATTTCTGTGGTATTTTGCCCCTGTAATAACTGCTGCAAGAATTGCACTATCTGAGTAGAAATTTCCTGGCCTGGTACAAGTACAGGAATGCCAGGGGGATAAGGCACAATTTCGTCAGCGCTGGTACGCCCAGTTAACTGCTTAGCGGCCTCGATACCATTGTCCATTAACGGTAGCTCTTCCGTATCCGCAAAGTATGCATCTGCCGGTAAGCAGGTAAAACGGGTGAATTCTGGCAGGCGTCGTGGCGACCCTACATGGATGCGTTTATGAGTATTGCCCGCCAATTGTTTGAGCGCGTGAATCAAGCGTAACAATTTACTTTCTGTACTGCCTAGAGTGACCAACACAGTGATGGTATTGTAGGTGGTCTTTTCCACCTGAATGCCGTACTGATCAAACAATTTAATCTGCATCTCGTTGCCAGAATAACCACTCTGAGAAATATCAATAGTCACCTTGGAGGGGTCAAGACGGATATTGTCACTGGCTAGGGGTTCAGCAATCAGGTCATCGCGGGTGAGAGCACGGAAAACACCGGTCTCATTTACCGCTTTCCGCAAGATTTCCACCATTTTCAGGCACTGCTTCAAACGGCCATAACCTTCCATGGCCATCTGCTTTCGCGCCACATCGAGACTGGCAATCATGGCGTACTGCGGGCTGGTGGAAGCATGCATGTTCAGGTTTTCACGGAAACGAAATTCATCGAACTCCGGATCCTGCACATGAATCATACTGGCCTGGGAGAAGGCCGACAGCATTTTATGGGTGCTCTGGGTAACATAATCGGCTCCGCACTCCAATGCCGTTGGGCGTAGCTCAGGATGGAAGAAGCCATGAGCAAACCAAGCTTCGTCCACCAGTACTTTAACGCCTCGCTCATGGGCGTAGTCAATGATGGGCTTTAGGTCGTAACGCAAGCCATCGTAGGTACAAGAAGTGATTACCAGCAGGCGTGCATCGCCGTGCTCATCCAGTGCCGCCTCAATGTCCGAGCGTTTTACGGGGCCGTAAATACCAAATTCAGGATGCAGCACTGACTTCAGATAAACTGGCTCACACCGATTCATCACAATAGCGTGGTGAACTGACTTGTGACACGCTTGATCGACAATAATTTTGCCACCGCCCCCGAGGATCTGCTGGATGACAACTTTGTTGGCCGTCGAGGTGCCATTGGTCAGGAAAAAGGTATGTCGCGCACCGAATGCCTGGGCAGCGAGATCCTGCGCCTCCTGAATGACGGAATGTGGCTCCAGCAAACTGTCCAATACCTGAACCGACACCGATAAATCGGTATTGAAAATATGCTCGCCCATAAAGCGGTAGAAGTCACCCACCCACGGACTGTTGCGCAAACCATCGCCACCGGAATGCCCCGGTGTATGCCAGGCGTCCCGGGCTGAAAAAACATACTCTTTCAAGGTGTCGGCAAAGGGTGTTGATGCCCTCCGCGCAATAAAGGCCTGCACCAAGCGGAACATATGGTTGAAATTGCCCTCGCGGCGATCAAACAATTCGTCAAAGCGACGACGTAAGTTCGCTAGGGATTTGGAGCCGGATTTACCGGGAAGGGACGTTGCTCCGGCAAAGCCGCTGTGAGCCACTAAAAAAATATTGAGTTGAGAACGAAGTGCATGAATTCGGTCAGCAAGATCATCAGCAGCTTCAAGGCCCTGGCCATCGCTACCGCCATCTACAATCACTGCCTGTAAGTGATCCTCACTCTGGGCCAATCGCTCGACATCGGCCGGTGCCACCGCCTCAAACTGGAGGCCAAAAGGATTGTCGTGCACTGCAGCCGTACTATTGAGAGCACTGATCCATTCATTGGCCAATTTGCTATCAGAGCTGACCAAAGCCACCCGACATTCCAATTTGTGACCACTTTCATTCAGGTTGCCCAAATCAGGCATCTTCAATTCCAAACCCATAATCTTATCCATCAGCATAGCCTGTATCTGTCTACAGCCTGCCGTATCAATTATTTAACTATTTGATTTTATTCGCTTTTTATAAGCCCTCCTGCTTTTGCGGAGGCTCTGGAATTCCAGGGTAAAAAAACCAGGAAGCAAATATTAATGGAGGAAAGGGGGGAATTCCGCGACTGCTTTACATTTGGCGAATTTCGCCAAATGTCCCTTGGTGCACCAGATCTATTGCCAAGGAAGCGAGTAAAGTTAGAACTTTGCGCTACGCACTACACCATCGAACCTCAGGCAATCCCTAATTCTATGACGCTGCACCTCTGACAAACGGTGCAAGGGAAAATAAGCCAAGTCGGAGTGTTCAGTAGAAAGGATACAATTCCCTTCACCGGCAAAGTGCGCACGGAAAATAAATACATGAGAGTTATAGCAATGGTGGAAGTAAACACCACTCAGGTACTCAATTCTCACCTCTCTTCCCAGCTCTTCTTGGCACTCCCGCACCAGGGCCTCATGGATAGTTTCTCCGGGATCTAAAGCCCCGCCAGGCAGACCCCAAGCACACTCAGCATAAGTGGCTCGCAACTGTAAAACCTCTTCGGCTTCATTCGTGATAACGGCATGAGCACTGAGGCGATAGCTATCATCAAATGCCATGAACGAAACCTGCTGGCTGGTCGGAAAAGAATGGAATATTTGGAGAGAAACCCGCACAACCTGCGGGTCGCGATTAAAGAGCTTAAAACCCTTGGGCCAAAATGAAACCGAAACCCAAAGTCTGTACGGATTCATCGTAGTCGATCAGGCTTTCACCATAACCATTGAAGTACCGGACATACCCATCAACACGATTTCCGAGGGGAAAACCCCAAGTCAATTCTACCGCACCGTGATTATCGGAACGTAAATTATTCCTTAGCATAAGTGAGAGCGTATGATCTCCATCCCGGTAACGCCCACCCAGTTCGAAATGACCCAGATAGTGTTCAATATCCGGGTTATCATCATCTTCCCTTTCCTCTGGGATCCTGTACCAGGGTTTTACACTGATTGAATAGTTGTCACGCTCAAAAATAAAATTGGCATAAACCCGATTCCAGCTGCGTGAGTAAGGATCACTGCGGCCGTTTGACTGATGATTGATTGCCACTTGATTGGCAACGTTACTCCAGCCAAACAAGCTCCAGTCATTAAGCCAACTCAAAATCACCTCCGGTTCGTGATTGGTCTCCCTAAAAGGCGCAGAATCATCGGAATTATAGGCCTGCCAAAAACTTCGGTTGGTGTAAGCCACACTCAATACTGAGGCCTGCCCCAGAAAGCCACGCCATACCGGAACCTGCACCGAGAGCTGGAACTGAACTTCAATGTTGTCCAGCTCTTTCGCCTCGGACTGACCCTCAATATTCGCCAACCCAGCCTTTTCAGGAGAGGGGTTGTAAACCATTGGCAATACATAGTTGGCTTTGTGGGATGCCAGTGTGAACGGGTTATTTGCCGCATCTCTAATGGCTTGAGAACGCCCCCCCAATAAAATGTCATCGGTTGGCAGCTCTTCCTCATACTCTTGCACTATCGAATCCGCAATAACTGGGTCCTCTTCCAGGGTGAGCTGGGCCCGGACCCTTTCAGCGCAAATCCGTCGAATCTCCCGCATAGTGACGTCGGCGTCAGAAATAAGGATCTGTTCATGAAGGCAGCGTGTATGCAAGGTTTGCGGCCCCTTCTCAGCCTCGATGGAGAATGCCGTCTCAGGCGTACCTTCAGCGCTGGCCATTGGCAAATACGTTAGAAGAGCGACAGAAGAAAACAGTGTGAGCCCAACAGGAAAACCTCTTCGAAAGCGGGACAAAACGCTCCTCCTCAGTCATTTCTTGCAAGTAGGATGCAAGCTTACACTGTGGATCATTGCAAGTCCCACTACATAAATTCACGATTAAATTGACAATATGTCTAATCGAACAAATTTGACTTTCATGTCAATAGCAATAAAGACAGATTGCGCACTCATTGCCCATATATTGGCAATTATTAGCCCAGAGAGATTAACTTTAATGACTTGATAAAGGGTTTTAGTTTTAATAATTGTCTTACAACAGGCTTCCCAGGTTTGGTGACCACTCCAAATCCCTCAACCGGACCTGCCATAGGCGGCCGGTACTAGACGGCCAGTCATATCCAACCAACAGACTGCGGCTATCGACATAACAGTGAGCATCGCGCTCAGCTTCATCCCCCTGATAGACATAACCACTGATATCGGGCCCCAATTCCTGCGCCCTTTGACTGGGCATGTCACCGGCCATTGGCTTCGCTGAGCGATGACTAACCCTAGGGGAAAGCAATTTTCCTCTTTGTGATGGGTCAACAATATCCGGGGATACGACCTCGAGCCCCTCTTGATGTTTCACCAGTTTCAGCAATATCGGCCCCATAAATACGCGCATAAGCGGAAAGAGCAGTCGCTGGTCTCCCGCAAGATTCAGTTGTTGAGGTCCATTGGGACCGGTCCAACTGGCTTCAATCGCATCTCCCAAGACGGGGCTATGCCCCTCTAAAGGCACCAGCCGATAGTGAGCGCTCACATCATCCACTTGATCCCGCCAATGTACCAAACACTCACTGACCAATCCCCCGGTAAGAAGTGCGACGACTTCAATGCCAAACCCTCTATCACCCACGAGGCGTCGACTGACGAGAGAGCGTCGCCCCTGCTCATCATCACCCAACTGCCAACTATCCTGCACGGGCATTTCTCGCCCATCACAACTGTAGTGGTAGCGCCCTTGTGCCAAAGTTGAGTTTAACCGCATTGCAGATTCCCTCCTTGTTCACTGCATGTACGAGACCAGTGGTTCAGTACCCAAAAAGTATTGCACAAGGAGGGATGATGACGCCGAGTTTAACGCCACCTTTCGCGGTATTTCTTACTCGGATAAGTCAACGCTTGAATAACCCTATGAAAACAACAGGCTCCCAAAGAAAACCTGCGTGCGGAGAAAGCGGGAAAGCCATTTGAATCATTTACTTAACAACCTAGGGCGCTTCTGAATCATTCCGTAATGTCGCTGCAGGGCTAGAATACTGCAGATATCGGGTGATATTTTTAAAGCGATTCATGGAATTATTCAGAGGTTTTTAGTTCCGTAAGCCGTGATATTCCGGGTAATATCCAAGTCAATATTTAAATCAGGGACGATCTGACTTCATGCCTACTTTCGCTTATCAATCCATTAATTCAAATGCCAGTGCCAATCATGGGGTTGGTGCGTCTAATAGCCAATATTTCACACGGATGACACACAATCATCAAGCTGTCAGTCAAAGTCACTGGCATCTGGTCATGCCAACAGCAAACAGTCTAAGGCCCCAAGTGCCAATCCATGGACCGGCCCAGCTGGTCACACAAGCCCCACAGGGATACATGGCCAAAAACCAGCACGGTAACAACCAATTCCTATCTATGATCGAGGGAAAGGCTCGTCAGACCCATCAACATCTGTACCGATCTCTCGGTCAGACCTGTGATTTACTGGTATATGGCGAAATGGATGGACTGAATCAAGAATGGAGCTCTATGCAGCAGCACGCAGGAGGGCTGGTTGGCTCAAGTTCAACAGGAAAGGCATGTAACAGTTTCAGTCTGCACGCAGCCAATACCACTCAGCATCAAGTCATCGGCTCTAATATGGGGTGGGTTGCGGTTAGGACAGGCAATGTGAATGCTGTTTTTGTCCACGTCCCTAACAGCATCGCTAAAAAGGAAAACGAAGCCATTGCTTTCTATCGCAGTATCAATAACCAGTTAATACAAAGCGGCAACGGTCCTATCGATCTCGTTATGGGCGACACCAATCAAAGTAGTCCCAGCTTCACCCCAAGTGTGCTCAGCAATGCCACTGGTTCCACTTTCTCTGATGCTCATACCGGCACTAGTATCAATCCCTCTGACTCCTATCAACGCAGTTTTTCAGGCACAAACAGTACTGCCAGTAAGAAATACGATATGGCGGCCTATAATACCGGAACGATAAGTGTCATCAAAGTGGACTATCTTTCACAAAGTACACCGGTTTCCGTAAATGGCACCAGTATGGCTGCCGCAATAACCGATCATATGGGCATTTTCATTGATGTGACCAAGTAATGCAGTGATAAACTTAGATCGCAATGGTTAATTGTCTGTTGGAATAATAATCCGCTGAAAAATAAATTATTAATCTATTAAATATTTTGGTTGCGGATTATTTTCATCAATACGGCTCTGCCGGCCTAATAAACCACCTTTACCCCAGTCCATTGGCTCGAATGACTACTTTCTGCTGATCATGCAATGCCCCGTCAAAAGTATGGGTAATTTTTTTCGCCTAGCTGAAGACAAAACTTACCATATACTTCAAAACTAAGGACTTTTGCCGTTTTCCGCTGTTAAGAATATCAACATCAGAAAACGGCGCCTTGACCAGCTGACAACAACATTTATTCGATAGCCTGCTAAGCCGAACCAAAAATTGGACCCTAACCCCAGATTGAAAAGCCTATGGGAAAGTCTTCAATGGCCTATTAGAGGTAACGCTGCCAAAATTCGGCTCGCCCGAACTCTTCATCCAATGTGTAGGGCTTAAATCCCACTTTTAGGTAAGCTGCCTGGGCAGCAAAGTTTTTTTCCAATATTTCCAGAGTGAGCTTACAGCAGCCTTTTTCTTTTGCGTTTCGTGCCACAAAGTCTAACATTGCGGTACACACACCCGCACCACGGGCAGATTCGTTAACGACGACATCATGGATGTTGACCAGTGGTTTACACAAAAATGTAGAAAAACCCGTTAAACAATTCACCAGCCCCACGGGTATAGCGCCTTTATAGGCTAGAACACTAAATGCTCCGGGAAATTCTCTCAAAGCAGGCACTAAATCAGAACGAGTATGTTCTGGCAGAGCTTCTCCACCTCCGAACGGATGCTGAGCGTATTCATCCATCAGCGCCAAAATATCCCTTGCGTGTTGTGGATCACCATAATCGGCCAAAATAACGCTCACAGGCGGAGCAACCTCAGATGTTGATAATTCCGTAAAACTCTCTTTATTCATTCACTCTTCTCTCACCAACGACCTTGCAACAGAAATATGGCACCCGCAGGTTCCTATACTAATCGGGCTCAACCGAACCAAACTTGGGGCAAAGCAAAGAATATCGGCTCCGGTGCTCAATATCGAATTTATTCCATAACTTCAGTATCTGTCTTTTCCAACCTGGCTTCTAAATCTATTGTCTCATCCGCCAAAAAATATTGTAGGTAGCTGCGCAATCGGGTGCGCCGCGCCAATAACTGGCGGACTCTTAAACGGTGGCGACCGACGGAGGTTGAGTGCCGAGAAACGCTCTGCCTCCTTCTGGATACAGCACTTTTCTTTCTTCCCATGATTTTTAAATTCCTGTTAGACTCAAGGCGGGTTATTAGTCACTTTTTAGGTTAGACCACCCACACTTGGCCCGCACGAACAAAGCCGCTATCCTGCCGTCTAAATGTCCAATTGGTCACCCTAGGATACAATCGCATTGCACCCGCTCAATCACTTATTTAAAAACAATCAGCAGTGGTCCCTGGCAACACGCCAAGAGAAGCCCGACTTCTTCCTCAAATTATCCGAACAGCAAACTCCCGAATACTTATGGATTGGTTGTGCTGACAGTCGTGTGCCAGCCAATGAGATTGTAGGTCTGTTGCCCGGAGAGCTGTTTGTACACCGAAACGTAGCCAATGTGGTAGTGCATTCAGATCTCAACTGCCTATCTGTACTGCAGTACGCCGTAGAGATTCTTAAGGTCAAACACATTATTGTCTGCGGTCACTACGGTTGTGGTGGTGTACAGGCAGCACTAAACAACGATCAATTGGGCCTGATCGACAATTGGCTGCGACATATTCAGGATGTCAGGGATAAACATCACACCTTAATCGACCTGTTTCAACAATCGCAGCGTACGGATTTACTGTGCGAACTGAATGTCCTGGAGCAGGTTATACATGTTTGCCAGACCACCATAGTCCGCGATGCCTGGCGCGCTGGGCAGGAGCTTAGTGTCAATGGTTGGGTATACGGTCTGAAAGATGGCCTGGTTCACGATCCGGGCATCTCAATCAAGCACCCTGGGGAGATAGCCAATATTTACCAGCGTGCTCTGAGCAAAATTGCCCAGCGCGGTACTGATTAGCCTTTCGCAACGTACTTCGACTGATTTTGCCACTATAAATGGATGAGGCCTCGACCATTTCGCGACAAGCGGGGCTTCCTTACTTGGTGGAGAAATATGTCGGCATTCAAAAAGTGGCAATGTCAGAACTGTGGCTGGATTTACGACGAATCCAAAGGCTGGCCCGAAGAGGGTATTGCGCCCGAAACCCACTGGGAAGACATACCCGAAGATTGGTATTGCCCAGAATGCGGCGCTGCCAAGCAAGACTTCTCTATGCTGGAAGTCATCGGTAAAGACCGCTCCGCTAGTGCTTCTGACACCTCCCCGCAAGAACTTGCGGCCACCAGCGGATTTCGTATTTGGGAATGCATGGTCTGTGGCTGGACGTACGATGAAGCGAAAGGGCATCTGCAGGATAGCATTGCCCCGGGCACCCGCTGGGAAGATATACCGGATGATTGGAGCTGCCCCCAATGTGGTGTCAGCAAACAAGAGTTCGATATGATTTTGGTATCTGCAACTCCTGTTGCTGCAGCCCCTAAAGTGCCGCCTCAATCTGGCTCCAGCCACTCAATGCCCGTGGTAATTATTGGCACCGGATTGGCCGGCTACAACCTGGCGCGAGAATTTCGTAAGCTGGACTCACTCACTTCGCTGTTCTTGATCAGCGCCGACGACGGCGCCTTTTATTCCAAGCCCTTATTATCCGCTTCTTTCTCCCATGGAAAAACAGCACAGCAACTCTGCAACTCGAGCTCGGAAGAAATGTCCCGTGAGCTATACGCAGAAATTCTGGTGCATACACGCGTAATTCTTATAGATCGCCTTAACAAAACCCTGACCCTACAACAGGAAGGTTCCGAGCATGTTTCAAAGATACTCTACGGACGCCTGATTCTGGCTACCGGTGCCAAGTGCCGCAAACTACCGCACTATGAAGGGGATGCCCATACAGATATTTTCCGCATCAATAATTTGAGGGACTACCACCGTTTCCGCACAGCTGTCACTGGGCGTAAACGCATCACATTATTGGGCGCAGGGCTTATCGGTTGTGAATTTGCCAATGACTTGATCCAAGCCGGCTTCGCAGTGGACTTGGTCGACCTGCAGGCTTGGCCCCTGGCAACACTTCTGCCCGAAGTAGCCGGTCGTGACCTACAACACAAGCTGACAAACTATGGCGTTCGATTTCATGGCGAAACCTCACTGAAAAGCATTGAACGATCGAACTCGGGCCTGTGCGCTCAACTGCACAATGGCGATAAAATTGAAACAGACATAGTTCTCGCCGCATTGGGTCTGGAGGCCAATATCGGACTGGCCAATATGGCAGGCCTACAGGTCCAGCGGGGTATTACTGTCGATCGGTACCTGCAAACCAGCGATCCTGCCATCTACGCCCTGGGGGATTGTGCTGAGGTCGACGGCCACCAACTGTTTTATGTCGCACCACTGATCGCCTGCGCAAGAGTGCTGGCGCAAACCCTGAACGGCCAGCCTTGTAAAGTTCACTATGGCGCGATTCCTGTGGCCGTCAAAACTACCCTGCACCCGACTACGATTTGTCCGCCCAGTCCCACAGCAGAAGGCCACTGGCAGGTTGCACATGACAGTTCCGGCGTGCGCGCTGAGTATCGCAACCGCAACGGAGATTTGCTCGGCTTTGCGCTCACCGGCAATGCCATAACCCATCGAGACAGACTGAGCAGCCAATGCCGCCCGATAATGGACGACCGGTCACAAGCTGATTAATAATCATCTCTTTTTTAATAACTGCTTGAGGTAAAACGCGCAAACTCGACACTTTTGCCTTAAAATGGCCGCCCCGCACAGTTTTGGTACAAGTAGCCTTAGTATGACGACAGAGAAAAGCAGTACTATTTCCCCGTCTCCCGAACAAAGCCGGCTGCTGCGGGATACGCTCGGCCACTTCGCTACCGGTGTCACCGTCATTACCACACAGGACGCCGACGGGCAGCCAGCAGGAATGACCGCCAATAGTTTTAACTCTGTCTCGTTGGACCCGGCTCTGGTGCTCTGGAGTATCGATAAGCAGTCGATGGGTTATAAGGCATTTACCACCCGCGAGCACTTTGCCATACATATTTTGCGCGCAGACCAGCAGCATGTTTCCAACCTTTTTGCGGGCCGTGGCGCAGACAAGTTCGGGCAGATCAGCTGGTTCGAGGGAGCCAATGGAATTCCCCGCCTGGAAGAGTGTGCAGCCTATTTTCACTGCCGTCGCTCACAGTGCATCGAAGGTGGCGATCACACCATACTTTTAGGGGAAGTGCTGGAGTTTTCTGCTTTTGGCGGTGAACCGCTACTTTTTCACCAAGGCCGCTACCGCGCATTGGCCGGAGATTGATTCTCAGCCGAAATCTGGGATACAGTCCTTCAAATAATTACCAAGTGCTATAACAATAATTTTTTGATTCCAATTGTTCATCAAACAGCACAAACTTTGGTGGCTACAGAATATGCTCGTAATACTTCAATAACAGTCTGTAGTTCTTCCGTGGATTGGACCGATAAACCATGACTTCAGCTACGCTTTTCTGTTTCGCCCACCGAGGCTATCAACAGCGGGCCAGCGAAAATACCCTCCAGGCAATAGGGCACGCATTGGAGCTCGCCGTGGGGGGGGTTGAGATTGATGTATGGAATATCGGTGGGCAACTACTAGTAAAGCACGATCGACGACTCGGGCGCCTGATCGCCGGCTCCGAATTGATTACAGAAATGCGTCCAGAAGCGCTTAGGGAAAGACCCCTGCCCTGTGGCAATTTAGTTCCCACGTTACGGGAGGTCTTGGAACTGGTGGGAAATAGTGCCCAGCTGAATATCGAGCTCAAAGGGCCTCACTGCGCGGCTTTATTGGCCCGTGAAATCCGAGCCTTCGTACATGATCGCGACACATCCTACCAACAATATATTGTTTCATCTTTTGACCACCGCCAACTTTACGAGTGCCTACAGTTGATTCCTGAAGTTCGCCGGGGCGTACTCATCGCCGGAGTGCCATTAGATCTGGCCGCCTGTACAGCGCCTCTTAAGGCCTATTCACTTCATACCAATGTGGACTTCGTCAACACTGACCTGATTGCGGATGCCAGACAGCGCGGTCTCAAGAATTTTGTATTTACAGTCAACGATCCCAATGACTTGATATTACTCGCGACCCAGGGAGTTGATGGGGTTTTCACCGATGAGCCACAAATCGTTCTGGATTTTAACGCTCGTACTGCGGCCAAGAGAGTTATTGTCAATTCTGGTGTTCAACAGGCCTGATCAAGCAGCGCTCTGGTCGA
>NZ_JALBWM010000169.1 GCF_023895975.1 Microbulbifer okhotskensis | reverse complement strand
ATTGTCTCATGAATATATTTTTTGGGAAACTTTGTATTTAGTGCTGAATAGTTACATTTTATTTTAATAAATCACTCTGGTAGTCTCGCTTTTTTTTAGTGACCGATGATATTCATATGCGTTCCTTTAAAGTGCTGTTATTTGTATTGCTTGGGTTTATATGTGGAAGAACCCTAGCGGCTGTTGATGTTCCATCGACTAGTAATTCAGGGAAGTACACAGTTTCCTATTCACATAGTTATGGTTCATCTAGAGACTACCACTTATCATCTCTAAAAATGGTCGAGCTTAAAAATGGTACGGTCAATCGTACTTTTAGCGGGCTTAGTGTTGATGATACAAGTGGAAGTATCTCTGTTACGGTGAGTACTTCAGCGCAATATACATATGAGCTTGTCGCAACTGTTTCCCGGTGTAATGTCATTCAAGACACTTTTCCTTTCTCTTGTGGAGGATGGAGTAATCCCTATGAGACTGACCATGGGGAGGATGTCATCAATGTGGCATTTAAACCTAACACCCCGGCAAGTATTGGATTCACATCTAGCACTATTGAAAGTGGCAGCACTGATACTAATGGGAAGTTCACTATAAATTGGGGCGCATCTAGTGAAGGGCCTTTGGTCTCTGGTTATCAATGGTGTCAAAAAACCAATGGGAGCTGGCAGTCAAGTAGTAGCTGTCCAGAAGTAGGAAAAAACACTCGTACGCGCTCACTGCCAACTACAACGGGCACTATGCCCAGTGGAGCTTATGCATACAGAGTGCGCGCCTATGTAAAGATCGGCAGCTACTATCAGTACAGTGGTTGGCGCACCTCATCTACACTTAATGTAAAGCATTATCCTGAGCAAGTTGGTGGCTGGCTTGAGCCTGGCGGTAGTACATTAACTGGGACAAGCTTCCAGTTAAAGTGGCAGTCTGTCAGTGATCCCGACCCTTCCGACCCAGTAGATAGTTATGATTTGGAGTGGAGTGTAGATGGCAGCGGTTACAGTAATGTTTTCGATAGTAATCTCGGTAAAACAACCACTGCAACTATTAACAAATCGACGACCGGTCAAGATATTGAAGCGGTTGTCTATAAATTCCGTGTACGCGCATGTAATCAATCCAACGATTGCGGCCCATGGTCAAGCACTAAGCAACTTAACCCTCCTACACCACCGGAACCTGAATTTAGTGATGACTTAAAAACACAGTTCTTTAAGCTTGATCAAGTTATTACATGGAAAGATGTTGGGGCCAGTAGCTACCAACTGGAACGCCTCCGTAAAGGTGATGGAAATAACTGGCAAACCAAGGTCGCAAGCACGACCGGTACTAGTTATTTTGATGGCGGCAGTGAGCCGGGCACTTATCAATATAGGCTAAATGCTTGTAATGACTTTGAATGTGCGTCAGTTCTAAGCCCCTGGATTAAAGTGCACAGCCTGGCCAATACTGATGAGGCCCCGGCAGTGAGCACTGAGGTCGCAGATTCCCCTGGAACCTTACCTTATAATGCCGATGTTAGTGCATCTGGGAATGCAATTATCAATGTACCCCTGCAGTCTGCTCCTGGGGTTAATGGATTGCAGCCTAATATTTCTTTGTATTACACCAGTGCCCGCTTCCAGAAGCGCATGAATGAATCGCTTCCTGAAGATATTTTGGGATATGGCTGGCGATTGAGTGGATTGAGCAGTATCCGACGCTGTGTGGTGAATCGCCCGAAAATTGACAGAGTTAAGCTCGATGAAAATGATTCACTTTGCCTGGATGGCGAACCGCTGGTACTTGTGTCTGGTACTCACTGGGAAGAAGGCGCACAGTATCGAACTCTCCGTGATAGCTTCCGGCTAATTGAATTACAGGAAGACAGTGACGGCAAGCCCTGGTTTAAAGTGAAGACTCCCAATGGCTCAGTGAATGAATACGGATCTACAGCAGATAGCCGTTTAAAAGCTGAGGAGTCCCCGCATTTCGCCTGGAGCCTGAATAAAGTCACCGATGCTTTTGGCAATACCATGGAGTACAAGTACCACCGGGATATTATTGAGGGGATCAATTACCCCCTAGAAATTACCTATGGTAATCAGGGGGATGCAAAAATTGAATTTCAGTACGGCACCCGTACAGATGCCCCACCAGTACCCTTAGAAGATATCCAGCAAGAGCAGCTGGTTCTGCTGCATCATATTCGTGTCAGTCTTGATGGTGCTTTGCATAGGGAATATAAGCTGATATCCGAAGAAGAGCCTGCTGATCCTAACCAAGATCACTATCGCCGCCTAAAACAGGTACAGATGTGTGGTTATGGAGAAAATGGTAGTGGGCGCCAATGCCTGCCTCCATTGGAGCTAAGTTGGAAATTCACCGACTCTGGTAATCCCGATGATTTTGAAACCGGGATCGAAACTATTACTAATGGTCTGGGAGCACAGACAAAATTTGTTCTGGAGCGAATCTCCGACAATTCTGGAGAAGAGGAGGTAGGTCGCTTTGAAGAGGGGGCTGCCCTGTTTGGCTCTGTTGGCTCGATTCCAGATGCCAGTCAAGAGCTGGCTGTCAATGGGGACTATCGAACTGTTGTTACCAAGTTACAGCGCTCCAATGGTTACACTCAAGGGTGGCATACTACCGAATATGCATATCAAGGCGTGGGACTGACTAGTGACAAACACTGGGGTTTCCTCGGCTATACCGCCCAGCGTATTTACGATACCGAAGCCAATATCGTCACCTACCGCCAGTTCCGCAAAGATTTTCCATACTTTGGAAAGGTAGCGCGGCAGATCCAGTACCACAATAACTATCAATTTGGTGAACTGCTGACTAATCAGCGATTCAGCTACGATACGCTTGAACTTGAAGCGGGAAGTAGCACCACTTATTTCCCCTATGTTGCCCAGAGCCTGGACGCGCTTCTGGAGGGGGGAGAAAACCTCGGATATGTCTTAAGTGATAGTTTTCCACAAACACTTCCTTTTGGAGATACTGGTGATTTGCTCAGCGGTACTTCCAATACCACCCGTATTGTCGGAAGTACTCAATTCAGTGATACCCAGAGTGTTTGGGGAGAGGTCCTACCAGCTACAAGTTACAGCGATATTCAGCGCAGTGTAGAGAGCACGACCCTGTTGGACAATCGTGCCAGCGGTCAATGGTTGATAGGCTTTCCTAGTGCCCAGGAGCAACGCTACTTTAGTGGTGATGTTGCTGGCACGCCGGACCAGGAAGCCAGTAGCACCATGGTTCCTTATTCCAACACAAACAGAGTACAGACACTAACTCAATACCCCGGCGATGCTCAGTACCAAATGGTGGTGACCTATGACTACGATGCGTACGGCAACATAAAAAGTGAAACCGCTACAGGTAAGATCGATGCCTCTATCAATGGTGCAGGCACTCAAACCCGCAGTACAACAGTAGGGGGCGCCTTTGCAGATCGGCGCTACCCCACCAGTCTAAGTAATAGCCTGAATCACTCAATGACTTTGGGCTATGACGCTCGCTTCGGCAGTGTTACCCAGATAACGGATGCAAACAGCCAATCCAGCAGCGTCCAATACGACCCCTTTGGTCGCGAAGTAGAGCGTACCAATGCCGACAACGTCGTGTTTACCAGCCAGTACAATTTCTGCCACGGTATCTGCCCCACAGTTGGTGGTATTGAGGTTCCTTTCTGGGTGCAGACCGACTCAGATATTACTCCCACCTCAGAGTACTATTACGATCAGCTGGGCCGTCTGGTGCAGCAGGATGTTCAAGCGTTCTCAGGTAGCAATGTATCCCGTCGTGAGTTTAAGTATGACCTGCAAGGCCGCCTTGCCCTGGAAACTGCACCTTTCTTTGCCCAGGGAGCAGTAGCGATAGACGGTTACAAACCTATCGCCAGTTATGATTACGATTTGCGTAACCGCCTCAATTTTATTGAAAAAGCAGATGGCAGCACGGTTGACATCGACTACGCAGTGAATCATGGAGGTAGCGGCAAACAGGTCAAGGTCAGTGTCACCGAGTCTGTTATGGGAGGCAGTGGAACCATATATCAAGTGAGGGAGAGTTACTATGACCCTACTGGCAACCTGGTCCACACGGTAGATGACGCTACTGGTGAAGCGGTATCCACTGATTACTCCTACTACGCCACAGGTCTGCCAAAAACCGTTAACGTTACCGGGAGCAGTCGCAATATTGAATCCAGTTTTGTGTTTGATTACGCCGGCTTCCGTACTAAGCTGATTGACCCCAATCTGGGTACAGTGGTCAGTAGTTACAACGCCTTTGGTGAATTAGATCGGCAGATTGATAATAAAAACCAAAATATTACTTACCTCTACGACCAATTAGGTCGATTGCTTGAACAGAGCGATGATGATGGCTTGGCAAAATGGGAATACGATGCCACCAATGCAAGAGGTAGTTTGGAAAGTTGTAGCTACACAGAAAGCGGCACAGAGGTATTCTCTGAAAAGTACGTTTACCTTTCCGATAGTAAGTTGGACGATATTACGACGTCTATAGTGATTGATGGAATGAGTTCCAGCTACCGCCATGGGTATGACTACGATAGTCACGGCCGTATGGATAAAGTAACTTATCCCAACGGTGTAGAAGCCCATTATTTATATAATGATCGGGGTTATCTCCGCAGCTTAAGCAGTGATGCTTCTGGTAGTAATCTCCTGCAAACGTTTAACAATATCAATGCCAGGGGCCAAGTAGAGCAGGAAATCTACGGCAATGGCCTGGTTACTGATCGCACTTATGATCCCAATACAGGCCGCTTGAAAACGATCGAGACCGATGGAGGGCAAATACAAAATAATGAATACCACTGGCGCTCCAACGGCACCTTGGAAAGTCGTCTTACCTACAGTGACTCCCAAGTGTTGCAGAAACAGGAAAATTTTAGTTATGACGGTCTCAATCGTCTAGAAGATGCCACGATGGTGGTTGGAGGTGACCGGATACTCAGCACCCAATACGATAAACTGGGTAATATCCTTTCGAAAACCTCCAGTGTGAGCGATGATACTCAAGTAACGGGTTACCAATATGGTGAGTTTGGTAATGCTGGCCCCAACGCAGTCAGCAATGTCACTATTGATGGCATCTCCCACAGTCTGTATTACGATGCAAATGGTGCGATCGAGTACTATGACGCAACCACGGGCGATGATAAATGGATCAGTTCGAATGCCCGGCAATTGCCCACAGAAATTGTCCTGGGTAGCAGTCAAAGCGATAGTACACCTACCGCGAAGGACCAGTTTAAATATGGGCCGGATGGCCAGCGCTACTATCGCGAAAGTAGTTGGATGGAGAATGGTCAGCTCAAAAGAGAAAAGACTTTTTTCGTAGGCAACTTTGAAGTGGTATGGCCTTTACATGATGCCACAATCACAGCAGTCAAGCGCATCAGCTTGAGTGGCTCAGTTCAACATGTGGCTATCACTGATACAGTAGGAACCACTGGGGAGTACCAATATGTCCATAGGGACCATCTAGGTTCAGTTGAAAAAATTA
>NZ_JALBWM010000168.1 GCF_023895975.1 Microbulbifer okhotskensis | reverse complement strand
GCCTGCCGAACTTCTGGCATGGCTTGCCGATCAGCAGCCTCAAAAAGCTCAGCCAGCGCCCCGGATTCCAGTAAAACCAAGAGTACTTAGCCCCAAATATCTGGCCTCGCCTCAATAAGGCTTACTTGCCCATTTGTGGCAGAGACAAACCTTCTGGCAAGGTTTGGACCCAAGCGACGATGCCCGCCGCGAACCAGGTTTAGATAACCAAGCGTCGTACCTATCTTCTTCGCGAAGTCTGCACGCTCACTTTGGCTCATCGGCTGTAAGAATTCGATAGGTTTCATGCCTTAAATGTATCTCAGTGATACATTTTTAACAACAGTTGATAAGATAAATTTACACGGAGGTGTGCCTTAATGAATCATTATGGCCAATTGATTGAGCTTCTTGAGTTTATCAAAATGATGCGAATCAATGAAAATGGCCCACAGGCGCGTACGAATGGAAGTTAGCTACATCAGGCTTGAGAATGCCCGACAACTCTCCAGGGAGTTTAATAGCCTTAAGGAGTTTGCAGAGGCGCTGAGCATGCAACCCTCCCAACTCTCTCAGTTAATTGGCCCCAACCCACGCCGCAGCATAGGCTCCACTATCGCAAGACGAATCGAAGCCACCTGCGGTCAAAATAAAGGTTGGCTCGATGTCACACATAAAGATAGTAGCGATCCCGTAACCTCAAGCAGGGGGATAAACCTTGACCTACTCGTTAACTGTATTACAGCAGTTGAGGAGAAAGTGGCGGAGCTCGGTATTAAGAGCATGCCGGTAGAGGCCAGAGCTCGCGCAATCACCACTGTCTATGCTTACACAGAACAATCCCAAGCCACAGAGGTCATGGATCCGACCTTTGCGATCCGGATGGTTTACCGAGGGGAGTAGAGAACTCCCACTCTAAACAAAATTCTTCTTGGGCTACCTTTCTACAATCATAGAACTTAACGCAATCACCGCACTGATAGCCAGCCCAACTTAAACCCTCTTTGATTGCATCCACCACCCTCTGGTTATCGTCCCACTCCCGCATTCCCTTCAATAGATGACTCACCCTGTCCCCCATCCATAGATCTCCGTGTGACCAAGAGAGGTTAACACCTCAAATAAAATCGAAAAGCAGGCATAATCAATCATTTTGATAACTTATGCGTGGTAATTCCCGCAAATCCGATAAATGTTGTAATCCGGATGCCGCAAAATCTCACCCCAGGCCAGGTAATCTACCTAGCTAGAAAATCGAAGAAAATGAGCCAAGAAAGGCTCGGAAAACTTATAGGACTGGAACGCAGTGCTATCAGAGACCTTGAAAAAGGGAAAAAAATTCACTCACGTTTCAGCAGTTTTCGACGCTCCACCGAGAGTTTTCAATAACCCCTAACGACATACTCGGCATACACGCAGGCGCTAACACCTCGGATGAAGAATCCCTGTCATCAGCTATTGAGCGTGCAGCACCAGAAATTTCAAAGCTAATACTTAATGAACTTCCCGCCAAAAAGATAAAGTAGTTTATCATTCCTATTGCACAACTTTATCATTGTGATACATTTGTCCTGTGCCCTACATAAGGCTACCCACTTAAGCACCAAGGACAGGACACTCAAATGCACACCGCCACGGAGTTCAGACCACTGGCCCCACGCCAGGCCGAAGCGCTTACACATCGCGCCCGAGGGCTCTCCAACCGCGAGACCGCCCAGGCTATGCGGTGCTCAGTGACCAACGTCAGCAACCTGCTCGCGGAGTGCTTTTACAAACTGCACGCCCGCAACAGCACCGACGCAGTGGCCAAGGCGGTGAAGCACGGATTAATTCAATTCATCCTGATCGCCTGCATCATTAACGGTATCGGTGCAGACCAAGAGCAGATTCGCAACCGGCTCAACCGCCGCCCCACCGTCCGAACCATTCGCATCCGCAACCGGGAGAACCTCGCATGAGCGCCACCGTGTTTGTACACCCAACCGCAATGACCCAACGCAGTATCGACCGGCTCCAGCGTCGCACCGGGCAAATCGCCATCGCCGATCACCAAGGCCGCCGCGTTCGGTTAGTGCAGCCAAAACCTGCCCTTGTAAGACCCTCGCACGATGATTGGCCCCCGTTCGGAGGAGATGCCGCATGAACCAGATCAACCCCGCCCACAGCGTGGAAACCCTGCTCAAAGTCGCCAACGGCTATTCCGGTGCCAGCAAAGCTGCCGCATCGGTTTTGCTTTCCGCCTGGAATAGCAGTGATTTCGCGGTCCCGGTTGCAGAACTCGCCCTACTCGATGGCGATAACTATCAACACGCCATCAATGTGATGAACCTGCGTTACCACGGCAAAGAACCGCAAAGCGTGATTGCCAACGGCGATAAAAAATTCCACGCCCTCTACCGCGAATGGAATCACCTAGAAATTCAAAGGAAGGAAGCCGCATGAACCCAGCCCAGCCGCTCCCGCAAATGCCCTGCCCCTACTGCGGAAAACCCGCAGAGCCAGTATTTAACGGGCACTTGCAATTACGCGGCTGGAGCTGCCAACCCTGCCGATACTGGGAACCCGCCATTGGCAGAGAAAGGCAGTTTAAAAAAATAACGAGGGCAGGCCATGAGTGATTTCAGCCGGATTTTAGAGCTGTACGAAGAGTTACTAAACACGGTAAGGCTGCAACAAATTCACATTAATCAGTTGCGCCGCGAAGTAGCTCAACAAGCGCAATCTATTAACAACCTAGTCCAACAACAACAAAACCAGGAGGCAGCGTGAACCAGAAAAAAACATATACCGTCACCCAGGCCGCCCGAATGCTGGGAATGGGTAGAAATAACCTGCTCAAATTAATGCGCAAAAACGGCTTTCTATACAGTCAAGAACCCATGCGCAACTCCCCCACAAAGTGGGCAGTTGAGCAGAGTCTGCTCAATCAAAAAACAGGTCAATTTTTCAAGGGACCGGTAAAAGTCCAACACATCACCGCGCTAGTTACGCCGAAAGGTATGGCCTGGATTCGCGATATTGTTGAATCGCAGACCACAACTAAAGCCGGCTAAACCTCATGAAAACAAGGACCGATATGAATACAACACAAGTTGAAAAGCATTTAAGCCTCCTAGGCATGAAATGCCAGGACAAGGTAACAGGATTAAAAGGCGTAATAGTAAATATAGGCTTTGATCTTTATGGATGCGTTCAGGCAATTGTACACCCAGGACTCAGCGCGGACGGCAAGCCCCAAGAAACCATATGGTTTGATATTTCTCGTCTTGAAATAACCAGCAAAAAATCAGTCATGGAACGACCTAACTTTGAATATGGGTACATTGCTGAAGGCAGAAAAGGGCCCAGCGAAAAACCCTTAGAGAGCAAGTACTAGAACTTAACCGCGCCCCAGGCGCACAGTCAGCTGTAACCATTAGGGCTGCCGGTATGGAGCCCAATTTTAAAAAACTTGGAGCACCCAATGAGCACAAACGTAACTCAACTTTTCTCCGACTTAGACGGCGGAGTATTTTTAGAAAAGCTTGCCCACACTCTCAGCGAAGTAGCCGGCGCAGTTACTGACCATGAGAAAAAAGGTGAGGTAAATATCAACCTGAAAATGTCCAAAATCCAGAACAGCGATCAGGTTCAAATTGAACACACCGTCAAGTTCAAAAAGCCAACCATGCGCGGCTCAATCATCCAAGATGATGCCACCTCTACCCCGATGTATGTCGGCACCAAAGGCGCACTGAGCTTCCACCCTATAAAGCAACCACCGCTATTTGATCAGGACAGCAGCGGCAAAGTGGCCTCAATCAAAAGCAGCGGCTAACACAAGCCATCACCCTTTAATCCACCCACAAAACACAAAAAGAAATTAAGGATTTATTTATGACCATGGATCAAAGTGCAGTAAAGGAAATTCAGAAGTCTCAGGCGATAGCAACGATAGATGCTGCTATCCATGGCAAGCAGCTTGAAAAACCGGTTTTGGCTGCACCTGCCGATTTTAAGCTGCACAACCTTGAAGGCTATCTGCCAGGGAGAACCCGGTTTCGGGGAGCAATGCGAACAATTGTTTTGCTCGACTTCATTTCCTACTCCCTGGATCACCGCAAAGATAATGACTCTGCGTGTTTTGTCGATCCTGCAAGCATGTCTGCTGAAACTATTTTCAACCTTGGCACCGATGCCAAGCCAGGGCACGCGGACTTCTCCGCTAAAGTAAACCTAGTTAAAACCGCAGAGTATAAAGCGCTCCTAGACATCAATGGCCATAAGCTCAGTCAGAAGCAACTGGCAGAGTTTCTTGAGGACTACGCCGAAAATATTGTTTGTTACTCCCCTGCTGGCGAAGTAATACCCATCACTGAAGCTGTCGCAGCAGTACGCCGCCTAACTATCGAGTCCTCCCGTAAAGAGGATTACGAAGTCCAAGAATTTAAATCCAGCCGCAGTGACCTAGAGAATATCGAGGCCCGCAGCGAGAAAGTTTTACCTGCCGGCTTCAAATTCGAATGCACTCCCTACAACGACCTTAGTCTCCGCACCTTTGACTTGCGCCTGTCAGTGATTACCGGGCGCGAAGCCCCTGCGCTCAGTGTTCGGATTAAGCGCCTTGAATCAGTTCAGGAAGATATGGGCAGAGAGCTTGAAACCAAACTCTCTGATGCGTTCTCGGCAGAAGACACTAGCGAACAAAAAATAGAAACCTATATCGGTTCCTTCTCCCCCTAACCACAAACTCTAACGTCTCGGGCCGCAGGTACTGGGCCCCAATACAGGACCAAGATCCAATGAAAAGATACACACCAGCGAAAAGATACGCACTATTCACCGGCGCCTACAACTTAATGATGGGTGGTATCAAAGATTTAAAGCGCTCTTACGCTACCGAAAAGGAAGCCTACAAAGAGGTAGAGCACATTGCCAAAACTGACCCCTTCACACACTGGGCTCAGATATTCGACAAGAAAACCGATACGGCAAAAGTTTATCGCATCAAAGATAAAAAAATCACCGAGGACAAACCACAAGACTGCCCTCATCCAGAACCGCACGCCGCCTGACCCACAGCCAATAACTTTCTAAGCCCGCCCAGTGCGGGCTAAGTGGGTAGCGGTAATTAATAACTAAATCAGGTAGAGAACATGACACATTTTGTATCAGGAGTAACTCGTCATATATGTATTGATATTCAAGGTGCGTTAAGAAAGTCAGATAAATGGTTAGATGGGATTTTACAGGATGCTGAAACCGGGAGAGAAATGTCTCCAAATGAGGTCAGGCATTTTCTGCGAAAACAGCAGGAGAAAGGATTTAGCTTCTTTAGCGGTTGCGACAACATGGACTCTTCTGGACGCTGTGCAGGACACCAAGCACTGGAAGAAAGTAGTGTCCAAGCGTAAACCCCGCAAACCCATAAGCCAACAGGCCCAGCACGCCCGCCGGGTAAACCGCTGGCTAAACGGCCTAATCCTCACTGCGCGCAGCAGCACCGGCCTGGATACCGAGGGCGACCCGGTTTTGACTATCACCCACCGCCGCCAACGCGGTGCAGTAGGCAATATCGCCCGCGCTGATTACC
>NZ_JALBWM010000167.1 GCF_023895975.1 Microbulbifer okhotskensis | reverse complement strand
GTATCCGGCCTTGGTTCCTACCTATTTCGCCCCCTAAAACTGTCCGAAGTATTGTACTATTACAGGGATCACTATTAAGGTCCTGTGCATCGTAATCTACATTGAGAATACCCACATTCAAGATTATCAGGTTATATTGCTGATCAAATGCATTGACAATAATGCCCGCAGTCCCTGCTCCTGGAGTACCATTATTTTCTGAAGCATTTTCAACAATCCAGCTATTGTCTGTATCATTAAGCACAATGCCAGATCCTGCATTTTGGAAACAGAAGTTTTCTGTTACATAAGATCTATCCCCATCTATCTGGATTCCGGATAAACTATTTTCCTCAAAGGTATTCTGAAATACATTACTTCGTTGACCACTAATGATCAGCCCAGAGCCTGTATTACTCTTGGAAGTTGAGCCTGTCAAATAGGTACTATTACTTACCAATTCAATTCCGGCAATACTGTTTGCAGAGGTTGTCATCGACTGAACATTGTGAAAGCCATCCCCTTCTGCTGATATACCTATATCACAATCTGATACGCTTCCTGCGCGCAATAGGGCGGCTCTTCCTTCAAGAACAACCCCCACAGCTGTGCCATCACACTGCACACTGTTGCTGCTCATATCCAATCGCCCATCCGGGCCCACCACAGTCAGCGCAGGACTAATGTCACACACGAGATCCTCATCTAATACCAGCGCGGAGGTAATCACATCTCCACACTCGACATGATCTGCCAGTACAGCATCCGAAATTGACACATTAGAGATGCCGATCATAGTGAATAAGGCGATTTTATAGAAAGTAGTACTACACAGTTCCATTGGGATCATCCTTAGCATTGTGTTCGTTATTAAAAGCCTGAGGGAGGGATGCCTAAGTGATTCTGACCCAGCAACAAGAAAGGACCATGAGAAATTACTCCTAAACAAATAGGAAATTTGTTTGAGATAATTTAGAAATAGATGTCAAAAAAATATTATCTTTCGTAAATCTTAAAAGTCATATTTATCAATTAATAGAGAAAAAACACAGAGAGCCACAAAAAAAAGGTGAATAGGCGTACTCTGCCACCTATTCACCTTTCAAAATTTATCTAATTTCACACGGCTGGTCGAATCGCCTTAATATCCTGATCCGCAGCCCAGCTAAGAACATCTTCCCGCCGTAGTGCGGTTGCCATCAGCTCAGGAAATTGATCTGGGGTACAAGCAAATACCGGTGAGCCTATTGCGGCAAAATCCTCAGCCAACGCCTTATCGTAGGATGGCCGCCCGTCATCACTGAGTGCCAATAAGGTAATTACGTTGACATCCTGACGGATCAGATTGGCAACGCGCGCTTTAAGGTCCTCTTCATCACCCCCTTCGTAAAGATCTGTAATAAGAATCAAATGGGTTTTGGCCGGGCGTTCAATTTTATCTTCACAGTAAGCAACGGCCTGATTAATATCTGTACCGCCGCCTAACTGAATACCAAACAGAACACTGACAGGGTCTTCAAGATCCTCTGTAAGATCGACGATTGCGGTATCAAAACAGACTAGCTTGGTTTTAACGGCTGGAATTGAGGCCATTACTGCGGCAAAGATCGAGCTGTACACCACCGAGGTCGCCATTGAACCAGACTGGTCAACACACAGAATCACTTCGTCCAGGTCAGCCAGGCGGCGGCTTTGCCGCATAAAACCTACCAGCTTCTCCGGCACCACTGTGCGGTAATCGTGCTGATAGTGACGGAGGTTCTGTTGAATGGTTCTGTGCCAATCGATATCGGAAAAGCGCGGCCTAAAGCTACGCTTTGATTTATTTACCGCGCCTCTAACCGCTTCGGTGGTTTTTCTCTCCAAGCGCTCCATCAGATCGTCAACCACCTTCTTAATTACCACCCGAGCAGTCTCAATGGTTTTCTCCGGCATTACCGAGCGCAGACTAACCAGATCTGCAACCAAATGGACATCCGCTTCGATCGCCGAGAGAAACTCGGGCTCCATCAACATCTGCTTCAGACCGAGCCGCTCGAAGGCATCACGCTGTACTACCTGCACTACAGAAGTGGGGAAAAATTCGCGAATATCTCCCAGCCAGCGGGAGATCTGAGGCGAGGAACGCGACAAGCCTCCCCGTCCTTTTTTCCCGTCGCCCTCGCCAGAGTCTCCGCTGCTGTATAGTGCACTCAGCGCCTGTGACAAACGCATATCTCTCTCAGAGAGCCCTGAATCACTATCGTCAGCCCCCAGTACCAAACGCCAACGACGCTCTTTTTGCTGATCCTGATCAATGGCCTGCTCGCAGGGCGATTGCTCATCAGACATTTCGTTTACTGCGCCCATGTCTTGTCCTTGTGGATTAATTTGCCGATACGCAACAGTTGCTCTGACCACTGTGGTAAGACCGCCGAATTAACTGTGCTGGACACTACATTATTAGTTCTGGCTCCGAGTACCAGCTCCATCATACGGCGGCGCTCCATAGCATCCAGGTCGGAAAAGACACGTCTGAACAGGGGCAGATACTCAATAAATGCTTCCTCATCCAGATGCAACAACCATCGTTGCACCGCCGCTATTAACACCGGGTCATATAGCAGCCGCTCAACCGCTTCTGCAAAAAAACCTTCGAAGAATCGCGCTGCGTCCGCAGCCGGAACCGCTGGGGAAAGCGCCTTTTCCAGCAGCTGCTGCAATTTGTGGCCATCGATTCTCCCGGCTTGGTATAGAAGCCGCGTACACAAGCCACTCACCTGCAAACTAGAGACTTGGCTATGCACCAACTGCTCAAAAGCTTGCCACCAGCCCTCCATAACCTCTTCTTCAGACTCAGCCAACTGGAGTGCTTGGTGAGCACTGTGGATGCTGTTGCGCAGGCGCAGCGACTCTTCATCGTTGAGATTACGGCAAGCGTAAGGCAACGCCAAAGCTGCTTGTAGCGCTAGGCGCTGCACCAGTCCGGCTACCTGCTCCAGCGGTATTTCCCGAGCGGTACCATAGCGCTGAACCTGCACCAGCGACGGCAGGCTATCGAGAAGTTCTACCCCATCACTCGCCAGTGCCGCCCGCTCGGACAGTTGCTGCAAACCGGCTTCAGATGCCCTGTGCAACTGCGATTCAAGTGCCAAGAGTACCGCTTCCGCCAACTTCCTCAAGTTGCCCTCAGCCGCAATCGATTCAATCAGTTTATTGTTGGCAGCCTGCTCAATGGTGGAGCCGTAGACCAGGTTTTCCACCAGCTTTACTGCATACTCTGGCTGCCAGCTGAGTACCCAGTTCTCGCGAAAGGTGCCGCGACTTTTTCCACTAGCGGAGGATTCACCCCAGGGGACCTCCAAGACAGCCAGGCGGTGCAGTAGTGTGGATTTGTTAAGCCCTATGTCACTGCGCAAATCCAGCGAGATTTCTTTATCGAGCGCCGTGGGTTTCAGCTTGGTTTTTTTCTGCCAGCGCTGCAGATCCTCCAACAGCGGGACCAAAGGTCCATCCGCAGGAATAGAGCCCACTTGTTCACCGAGCAACAGCGTCTTTTCTATTTGCTGCCATATCAAGCGCTCACCAAAACAGAGACAGGATACAGTCGCCTCAATAATTTCTTCAAAACCGGGAACGGGACGGTTTCTCACTGCGGCCAGACTGCGGCTCAAGCGCACTGCTTCAATCACTGAAGCGGTGGAAACCACCTGACCACTCTGGCGTAACTCCCTCGCCAACTGACCAAACCAAAGTTCCAGCCACTGCTCGCCGGTACCTTCCCGCCAAATGTGCTGATACCACATAGGCGCAGCAACCCCTGCCCCATAACCGGAAACCATTGCCAATCGCGGCGAGGTCCAGGGTATCCAAGTGGCCTTCAGTTTGCTTTTGGACAACTTGGCAGGCAGGGATTTAGTCAGTGTGCGGTCATCTTTGGCGGTGTGCTTCTCACGAAACGCGGGCACATGCCAGGCACCACAGATTACGGCGATCTGGCCTTGCACCTCCTTTTTCTCCCGCGCGATTTCCAAACGCATGTAGGCTTCGCGCTGCAAATCATTTTGAGAAAGCGGTACTGTCTCTGTGATTTCACTGCGCAGCGCGGTCATGGCCAATTCCACTGTGGCAAATATCTCAGTACTGTTATCACAGTTCTGTTCGATCAGATCATTCCACCAAGCCTCACCGTCCTCATAACCGGCCAATTTTGCCAGTAAACCTATAGGGTCTGAGGTGTCAGCCGACGCTTCCTGTTCCACCTCATCGGCCACAGGGTCATCGCTATTTTCAGCTTGCTCCGCTTCAACTCTACTTTGCACTAATTGAGCTAACTGAATATTGACCGGCAGATCAATAAACTTAACTTCCACCCCATGCTTAACCGCCCATAGACACGCTTGGTACTCCGGTGAGAATTCGACAAACGGATAGTAGAGGCTGCAACCAGGTAATTCGGCCGCATAGGCCAACAGCGCCACCGGCGGTTTCATTTGGCTACTGGCTAAAAGGGGTAAAAGGTCACTGCAATCTGCAGGGCCTTCAATCAACACCTTATTCGGCCTCAGCTGATCCAACGCAGCTACCAGCCTCCGTGCGGAGCCAGGACCATGGTGCCGAATACCAAAATAATGTATATCCACCTTGGACACGGAATATCCCTTAAAGCACTTCGTTCATAGTTTGGTAATAACTGGAAAAATCACGGCGCTTTTTCAAGACCGTTTCCAAATACTCCTCCAACACGATTTTGTCCTGCACCGGATCTTTCACAATAGCCCCCACCAAGTTGCTGGAAATATCCTCCGCACTAAATTTGTCATCACCAAACCAGTTCGCCTGACTCAACCCTCCCACCATGACCGCAATCGCTTCGGCAGTTGACAAATTACCGGACGGCGTTTTTAAAGTGACCTTGCCGTCAAGAGTTTCGCCACCACGCAGCTCGCGAAAAATAGTCACTACCCGCTCAATTTCTGCGTTAGCATTAGCCGGTACTGGCAGATCCAAACTCTCGCCCATTTCGGCTACCCGCCGGGAGATAATACTGACCTCTTCATTCATATCATCGGGCAGCGGTAATACCACAACATTGAAGCGGCGCTTCAAGGCCGATGACAATTCGTTAACGCCCTTGTCGCGGTTATTAGCCGTCGCAATAATATTAAAGCCCCGCTGTGCGTAGACCGTATCATTCAACTCGGGGATGGGAAGCATTTTTTCTGAAAGCACGGTAATCAGGGTGTCCTGGACATCGGATCCCATACGTGTCAATTCTTCTAAGCGACAGAGTGTGCCCTGCTCCATTGCGCGATAAAGTGGTGTGGGTACCAAGGCCTCTCGGCTGGGCCCATTGGCCAACAGCTGTGCGTAATTCCAGCCATAGCGAATCTGGTTTTCGTCAGTTCCCGCCGTACACTGTACTGTTGCCGCAGATAGCAGCAGATAAGTGTTCTGATACCCAGGATTTCGCCGTACCCGGTACACCGAGCAGTAGTAGAGCGCGGTCGGTAGCCAGAGTGGCAACCGCCGTTTCTATCAGGCGGCGATTACCAATATATTTTGCGCTAATCTCAACGCCGTCCGCAGTTCCCCCCAGGGCTGTCCCATATAAACCGGTGTAAAAACGAACAGAATAGACCTAAAATA
>NZ_JALBWM010000166.1:0-2500 GCF_023895975.1 Microbulbifer okhotskensis | reverse complement strand
TCCTCGAAAGCTATTTAGGTAGCGCCTCGCGTCTCACCCTCGGGGGTAGAGCACTGTTTGGGCTAGGGGGTCATCCCGACTTACCAACCCCATGCAAACTCCGAATACCGAGGAGTGCAATCGCGGGAGACACACGGCGGGTGCTAACGTCCGTCGTGGAAAGGGAAACAACCCAGACCGCCAGCTAAGGTCCCAAATACCAGTTAAGTGGGAAACGATGTGGGAAGGCTCAGACAGCTAGGAGGTTGGCTTAGAAGCAGCCATCCTTTAAAGAAAGCGTAATAGCTCACTAGTCGAGTCGGCCTGCGCGGAAGATATACCGGGGCTCAAACTGGTAACCGAAGCTGCGGATGCTAATTTATTAGCATGGTAGAGGAGCGTTGTGTAAGCCGTTGAAGGTGGATCGGGAGGTCTGCTGGAGGTATCACAAGTGCGAATGCTGACATGAGTAACGATAAGGGAGGTGAAAAACCTCCCCGCCGGAAGACCAAGGTTTCCTGTCCAACGCTAATCGGGACAGGGTTAGTCGGCCCCTAAGGCGAGGGCGAAAGCCGTAGTCGATGGAAAACAGGTTAATATTCCTGTACTCGCTATTGCTGCGACGGAGTGACGGAGAAGGCTAGGCCAGCATGGCGATTGGTTGTCCATGTTTAAGGTTGTAGGCTTATGACTTAGGTAAATCCGGGTCATACTCTTTAATGAGAAGGCTGAGAATTGATGACGAAGCTCACTTCGGTGAGTGAAGTGGTTGATGCCATGCTTCCAGGAAAAACTTCTAAGCTTCAGGCAATAGTGAACCGTACTCTAAACCGACACAGGTGGTCAGGTAGAGAATACCAAGGCGCTTGAGAGAACTCTGGTGAAGGAACTAGGCAAAATGGTACCGTAACTTCGGGAGAAGGTACGCCGGCTTTGGTGATGGGACTTGCTCCCTAAGCTGAGGCCGGTCGAAGTGACCAGGTGGCTGCGACTGTTTATTAAAAACATAGCACTGTGCAAACTCGTAAGAGGACGTATACGGTGTGACGCCTGCCCGGTGCCGGAAGGTTAATTGATGGGGTTAGCTTCGGCGAAGCTCTTGATCGAAGCCCCGGTAAACGGCGGCCGTAACTATAACGGTCCTAAGGTAGCGAAATTCCTTGTCGGGTAAGTTCCGACCTGCACGAATGGCGTAACGATGGCCACGCTGTCTCCACCAGAGACTCAGTGAAATTGAAATCGCTGTTAAGATGCAGTGTACCCGCGGCTAGACGGAAAGACCCCGTGAACCTTTACTACAGCTTTGCACTGAACTTTGAGCCTATTTGTGTAGGATAGGTGGGAGGCTTTGAAGCAATAACGCTAGTTATTGTGGAGCCGCCCTTGAAATACCACCCTGGTATGTTTGAGGTTCTAACTCTGGTCCGTCATCCGGATCGAGGACAGTGTATGGTGGGTAGTTTGACTGGGGCGGTCTCCTCCCAAAGAGTAACGGAGGAGTACGAAGGTGCACTCAGCATGGTCGGAAATCATGCAATGAGCATAATGGTATAAGTGCGCTTGACTGCGAGACAGACATGTCGAGCAGGTACGAAAGTAGGTCATAGTGATCCGGTGGTTCTGTATGGAAGGGCCATCGCTCAACGGATAAAAGGTACTCCGGGGATAACAGGCTGATACCGCCCAAGAGTTCACATCGACGGCGGTGTTTGGCACCTCGATGTCGGCTCATCACATCCTGGGGCTGAAGCCGGTCCCAAGGGTATGGCTGTTCGCCATTTAAAGTGGTACGCGAGCTGGGTTTAGAACGTCGTGAGACAGTTCGGTCCCTATCTGCCGTGGGCGTTGGAGATTTGAGAAGAGTTGCTCCTAGTACGAGAGGACCGGAGTGAACGAACCTCTGGTGTTCCGGTTGTCACGCCAGTGGCATTGCCGGGTAGCTATGTTCGGACGGGATAACCGCTGAAAGCATCTAAGCGGGAAGCCTCCTTCAAGATAAGATCTCCCTGACTCCTTGAGAGTCCTGAAGGGCCGTGGAAGACTACCACGTTGATAGGCTGGGTGTGGAAGCGTTGTGAGGCGTTGAGCTAACCAGTACTAATTGCCCGTGCGGCTTGACCATACAACAGAGATGGTTACTAACGACTAGCGCAAGCTAGCGGATTGTGGAAAGAAAGACACACAATTGATCGACTTGCGGTGTATTACTACAGATTGTTTTACCGATTTATTTGGGGTTATCGCCGGTCAACAACATGACCGTGGCAAACAGCGATAACGCGGCAGGCAGAGCTTCGGCTCTTAAGACCAACGCTAACCCAAGCCAGTTTGCCTGACGACCATAGAGTTGTGGAACCACCTGATCCCTTGCCGAACTCAGAAGTGAAACGCAACATCGCCGATGGTAGTGTGGGGTTTCCCCATGTGAGAGTAGGTCATCGTCAGGCTTCTAATTAGAAAGGGCCACCCAATCGGGTGGCCCTTTTTTTATGCCTGAAATAAATGTCGATGCGAAAAGAAA
>NZ_JALBWM010000165.1 GCF_023895975.1 Microbulbifer okhotskensis | reverse complement strand
GAACGGTACAGTGACTACGGGGCTATAGCTGCATGAAACTGTCCGAAGTGTTGTTGAAGATGAGAATATGAATATCTTCTTGCAAGATGACCTCGGTATCGATACCAGCGGAGCAGGCCCTCTTGATGAACAATGTGCTGATAGTGGTAATAGGAACTGCTTCTTTTCTTATATGTATAGCGATGAATACCCAGTGATAACCAGACAGGGATTGTATTCTGGTGATGCATTAGATTCTACATCTTTGACTCGTGTTGGTATTGCCAAAGTTGATAGTGAAGGCAGTATTGAGGGAAATGGCATCCAATGGTTAGCCGAGGATTCAGATTGCCAAATTAGTGATCCACAACTGGTAGACCTAAAGAACGGCCGCTACCTGTTTGGGTATGCGCAATTCCAGTGTATCTCCGATAACCTACCATACAATCGCAGTTACAATAAAAGAGGCGAGGCTATGCGCATGTTGGTGCCAAAAGCCTACTATGTGATGGAAATTGATGCAGATCTTAATGTTCTCGAAGGGCCGGTAAAGCTTACCGACTATGGATGGGGTGGCCTGGATGAGCCAATGTATTTGGGAAATGGCAAGGTGGCCTGGAACTACATCAAAAATCCTACCCTGGAAAATTATCTCGGTGGGCAGCAAAACATCTGGCAGGCGATTGTTTACCATTCTGAAAGTGTAAACTAATCTTAGTTGACCGGGGCAAAGCACTGTCCTGCCCTGGTCCTTCCTGCGGTGTGCCGCTTTGCGATGGTAAAAATGGCTGACGCTCCCGCGCGTCGAAGGGCGAAGGGCCATGGGGCTTGGCTGAAGCCAGTGGGTCAAATTGACTTAACCTAGCACAACGCAAGTGGTTTGAACGCCAGCGCCTAGTCGTCAACATCGCCTTGCAGTACCGTTCCCGCTCCAATCAGTACATGCCTGCGGTCTGCTTCACAACCTACCCAGAATATAACAAAAGAACAATAATCCTATTTTTGAGGCTCGTCGACATTGAATACCATCAAATATGAAATTTAAAAATTAAGCTCTGAATAACTGCTTTCTCTTGGGTGTGCCCGGGTAAAGAGATTGGATTCACTCAGGGTATTCAATGAAAATTCCTGATCGTTAAAAATCAGGAGCGTATTGAAAATCTGATTGGTATTTTAGATGATGTTACTTGATCGCGTACGTATCAGCCAAAGAGGACAAGTGGTTTCTCTGGTGTCTGAATTCACCCAGAACGGTGAATCGAATGAAGCTAATATTAATTAGAGGCAACAAAGTAGCCTTAATGTAGTTGATATTTAGCGGGAAATTTTTTCTGTCGGCGTATTTCTATCACAGGATGTGGATCAGCTATCAAGTCTGTCAAGTACTGTCGTGAGCACACGGGCCGGTATGCTTAATACGGTGATGGTTGTTCAGGCCAATGTTAGTCAGAGCGCTATATCCTCTCAAAATGGTACTGGAAATATGTGCACAATTATTCAGTAGGTGTTGATAAAAGGGGACCGAAGGGCTCAACTAATGACTTAGGCCATGGTGTAACATGGGGGGCAATTTTAGATTTAAACAAGGTGTGAATGTCCTACGTGATTTACCTGTATATTTGTCGTGATTGGTAAGTATTAAGGCCACAATCTTGTAATCTCCAAAAGTCAAACTTCTTTGTTGGTACGTTCTTCTATAGAATCCGCCCCCTTTCCGGTTCTTCGAACGTATAAAAAAACAGGAAGTTGATTTTATGACTATCTCTCGCCGTAGTTTCGTCCAGGCCATGGGCGTTGCACTTCTCACTCCGTTTACGATTCGCTCCTTGGCGGAGACTGACAGTGAAGCTTATGCACGCTTTGTATTGGGGGGGAGTACGTCCAGTGATGAAATCGACAATGACGGTTTAGTGTTTGATCTCTCTGTGGCATCAGGAGATCCAAGCCAAGCAGGCGTGGTGCTCTGGACCCATGTCAACCCAGAAGCGTACATTTCTGGCCAATCATTATATGTTGATGTCGCACTGGATGAAGGGTTCACACAACCGATACTCAGTGCCGAGGTCAATGCCAGCGATATTACGGCCGAGCGGGATTACACGGTCAATATTGACTTGGAAGGGTATCTTTTACCGGATCAGCGTTATTTCTACCGCTTTAAGTACGGCAATCTATCTAGCCGTACCGGACGTTGCCATACTTTGCCCAGTGGCAGTTTAGAAAATATCAAAATGGCAGTAGTTACCTGCCAGGATTACACCACGGGTTATTTCAATGCCTACAGCCATATTGCGGACGAAGATGTGCATTGTGTGTTGCATCTTGGTGACTTTATCTATGAGTATGCGGAATATGAAGGCTTTGAAGATTCCATTGTTCACTCCTTAGCCTTGCCCTCTGGCGGCTCCGTGGCGATGGATCTGGAGGACTACCGCCATATCTATAAAGAATATCGCAAAGACAAAAACTTGCAGCGGGCAATGGAGATGCATTCGTTCATCATCACCTGGGATGATCACGAGACGGCAGATAATGCTTATTGGGACTATGAGCGGGATACTTTGGGTGTCCCATCACACCCTTATCAGACCGGTGACAATAATCCCGATCAGTTGCGCCAACTGCGCCGTGATGCCCAGCAAGCGTGGATTGAGTATGTGCCGGCAAGGGTTAAAGTGAATGAGTCGGCTAGCCACGCTTTTGATTACCTGCAGATTTATCGATCCTTCCAGTTTGGTGATCTGGTCGACCTCTATATGACCGACAGTCGCACTTATCGCACCAAAGAACCCTGTAAGGATGGGACAGACTGGGAAAATTATTGGTGTACCGATTATGAAGAGAATACCCAAACCATGCTGGGTGAAACGCAGCGGGATTGGTTGATTGACGGCGTTGCGAATTCAACGGCCCGCTGGAAAGTATGGGGTAACCAAACACTATTAGCGCAATTGGCCGGTACGGTGCTTGGGCGCCCCCTGGTCTACGCCAACTATGATGCTTGGGATGGTTATCAGTGGGAAAGGGAGCAGATACTCTCTTCCGTGAAGGATAGCGGCACCAACAATTTTGTCGTACTCACTGGTGACTTACACTCAAGTATCGCCTCTTATCTTAAAGTAGACTTTAAAAAAGTCAGCAATTGGAATTACGATAATCTAGTGGGGGTAGAATTAATGACACCCTCAATTTCCTCACCCAACCTTAATGATACCGTAGAGAAAGGTATTGATGTGGGGAGCATATTCACTTCTCTCTTGAATGGCGGTGTGCAGGTCAATAATCCCCATATTAAAGATTTCGTGAGTAATATTTACGGGTATGCAGTGATCGAATTTAATGTTGATGAACTGAATTGGACGGTTTATAGCATCGATAAGAAAGCAGACAACCCCAGTACGGCAAAGAACGTCTATAAAAAGTTCAATTACGAGCCTGTAGGCATGTGGTTGACCGAGAAGTAATCAGTTTTGATTTCCAGGGGGAGTGGGGCGATATTTGCTCCGGCCTCCCAAGTTGAGCCTTAATTTCCTGCCGGCTAGCAGCCAGATTCAACTTCTGTGCCTGAAAATCCTATACCTCTGAATAGAAACAAACTCTGTCAATATAGAAGTTGATATATCCCTCTTGGTCATCTATACCCGTCGAGGGGCGCAAAGCAGTCACTGGCGCCGAGGTATACCCGCAAGGAAACAACCACAAGGTTCAAGGATATCACTGTGCTGCAAGAAACTTACCCCTACTATCTCGCCAATGAAGCAGTACACGCAAACACTGATCTGGAGGTAACGGATAAGTACTCGGGGAAAGTGGTCACACGAGTCGCCCTGGCGGATGCTAGGACGATTGATAGCGCCATCGACTGGGCGCTTTTGGCCGAAAAGCCCATGGCCAATTTGCCAGCATATATCCGCCAGGAGGTTCTTCAGCACTGTGTGCAGCGGTTCAAGGAGAGATTTGAAGAGCTGGCTGTGGCGCTTTGCATTGAGGCCGGCAAACCAATCCATGATTCGCGTGAGGAAGTGAGCCGCCTTATTGATACATTTCATGTTGCTGCTCAAGAAGCAGTACGTATCAATGGTGAGATTGTCAATTTGGAGATCTCCAAGCGAGCTAAGGGGTACCGCGGATTTATCAGGCGGGTGCCCATCGGTGCCTGCTCTTTTATTTCGCCGTTTAACTTCCCTCTTAATCTTGCCGCCCACAAAGTTGCACCTGCTATAGCGGCTGGCTGTCCATTTGTACTTAAGCCCGCCAGTAGAACCCCAATCGGCGCACTAATTATTGCCGAAGTGTTAGCTGAGACGAACCTCCCCAAAGGGGCTTTCTCAGTATTACCCTGTCATCGTGAGGGGGCGGATCTATTTACGATAGATGACCGGTTTAAGCTACTTAGTTTTACCGGATCACCTTCGGTAGGCTGGGACTTAAAGGCCCGGGCAGGGCGTAAGAAAGTGGTGTTGGAATTGGGAGGTAACGCGGCCTGTATTATTGACCAAGATACGGATCTGGATGATGCGGTAGAGCGCCTGATTTTCGGCGTGTTCTACCAATCTGGTCAGAGCTGTATTGGAGTACAGCGGATCTATGCGCATTGTAGTTTATATGAAGATTTAAAGCGCCGCTTGATTGAGCGGACTAAAAAACTCAAGAAGGGCGACCCCAAATCAGAAGATACTTTTATAGGTCCGATGATTTCGGAAGGGGAGGCAACTCGCTTGCATGACTGGATCAAAGAGGGAGTGAAAGCAGGAGCCACGCTGTTGTGTGGCGGTGCGCGTGATGGTGCCATGCTAGATCCTACACTTCTGGAAGGCGTGCCCCATGAATGTGCGGTGGTGCAACAAGAGGCATTTGGCCCGGTCGCCATATTGGAACCCTTCGACAACTTTGATGAAGTTTTGGATAAAGTGAATGACAGTGCTTTCGGCCTCCAGGCTGGAATTTTCACACGTGATCTCTACAGGGCGCAGCATGCCTGGGATACGCTGGAAGTAGGTGGTGTCGTCATTGGTGATGTACCCAGTTGGCGGGTCGACAATATGCCTTACGGCGGCGTCAAAGACTCTGGACTTGGTCGGGAGGGCGTGCGTTGGGCGATTGCAGATATGACGGAGGAGCGTTTGATGGTGGTAAGAACCCCAGAGTGAGATTTTATCCCATGAGTTTATGTAGCTTTACTTATGCGGGGAGGAGGCAAAGATAATCTTCAAGCTGTACCTGAGTAAGCGATCAAGTAACCCCATCTTAAACACCGGCCAAATTTTCTCTACTTTCCTGAGCTTTAACGATCAGGAAAGAGGGAGGGTGTTCAAAACTCAGTGTTAGCCAAGCAGCTATAGGCTGATATATTTCTCCAGCCGATCTGGAAAGTGGATCGCCAGCTGCGACAGTGTCAAATTCCAATTTTGAATCGGGTGTGTCCAGCGCTCGGAGGCTTTTAGTATACCGGCGTAGAGAAACTTCAGTAAGCTATTCTCATTGGCGAAGCCACCCTTGGTTTTAGTCAGCTTACGGAACTGCCTGTGTACGACCTCCAGCGCATTGGAGAGTTGGCCATTTACCGCGCCACGACTTAATCACCATCGGATATTTATCACCCCACTTGGCCTCCAGCTCATCTAAAGCGCTCTCGGCGGCATTGAGAGTTGCTGCTTTGTAGACGCACTTAAGATCAGCCATAAAGGCCTTCTGATTTTTTGAAGCCACATACTTCAGTGAGTTGCGCACCTGGTGGATGATGCAGTGTTGGATCTCGGTCGCTGGATAGATGCTCTGTATAGCCTCAGGGAAGCCCTTCAAGCCATCAACACGTGCAATCAGGATATCTTTGACCCCACGCTTGTTGAGGTCGGTCAGAACACTCAGCCAGTGATGTGCGCCTTCTTGGTCAGATAAATAGAGCCCCAGTAGCTCCTTTTTGCCTTCAATATTAAGGCCAAGAATCGTGTCAATGGCCTTGCTGG
>NZ_JALBWM010000164.1 GCF_023895975.1 Microbulbifer okhotskensis | reverse complement strand
TGTATCGATGGCTTACAGGGCTTTCCCGAGGCCATAGAGAGCATCTACCCAAATATTGAGTAGTACCGCAGCGGCTGAGCAAGTTCGGCTTGCAGTTGGCCCCGAGAAAACTCACCTGAAGCGATTGAGTCGCTTTCATTTGGGTCGAAAGCGACTGTTCCAGTTTCTGGGTTTTAAGTTCTACTGGAGTCTGGACGTCAACAAGCGTCCCAGACTTAGGTGTAGCACAGCGGCGAAGAAACAGAAGAGCAGTATGAAAGGCCTATACGACTGGATCAAAGCCAAGCGCAGTGAGCGCTTGCGAGAATGGATACCAGTGCTAAAGCGGAAGTTGCAGGGCTTTCAAAACTACTTTGGGTTGCCTGACAATAGTTGAAGACTGTCCCGTTTATACAACTATGTGTTACATATTTTGTACAAATGGCTCAAATGACGTAGTCAACCAAGAGTTACAATTGGGGTAGCTTGAAAGAGATGCTGGGATATTTTGGGCTAAAGCCACCGCAGGTATACAAACGCAGTATACTTGTGGGCTGGTATTAGGGTTCGTGTTTCACACGAGCGAATATATTATTGAAGAGCCGGATGCGGTAGTTCTGCACGTCCAGATCTGTGTGGAGGCAGTTTGGGTAACCGGCTGTTCTACAACTACTGTGTAAAAACCATGAATGAAGATATCGCAACCACACTAATCAAAGATGAGGCCAGGGTCTTGTTTGAGTTCGTGCGGCGCTGTTTCGGGTCGTCGCCCAGGGTGGTTTGACTGGATATCGGTAACAATGTTCGGGTGAGTTCTATCGAAACCCTGATGAAAAGCAACAAAAGCCTAGCGCTGGAATTTTTGGTCGAGCCAAAGGCGGGCCTTTTAACGCTACGTGGCGGTTAGCTGGTAATTGAAACTTTTATGAGACTTTTCATTGCAGAAAAACACGAAGTAGGACAAGCGATTGCCAAAACGCTTGGCAATCCTCGGCGCAAGGACGGTTACTATACATGTGGTAATGATGTTGTGACTTGGTGCGCTGGCCATATGCTAGAGCTGTGTCCCCCGGAAGATTACGATGAGGCGCTTCGTAAGTGGACGTTGGAGAGCCTGCCAATAATCAACATCCCTTGGAAGTATCGAGTGATTGAAGGGAGGGGCAAGCAGTTCGGTGTGATCGCCAATTTGATCAAACAGGCCGACGAAATTGTAAATGCAGGAGATACGGACGCGGAAGGGCAGCTTTTGGTCGATGAGATTTTGGAGTACTGTAAGAACAGAAAAGCAGTAAAACGTATCCTGATCAACGACAATAATGAAAAGCTGATTAGACGCGCCCTGGGCAACCTTAGGGAAAATAGTGAGTTTTTTGGCCTGTATCAGTCAGCGCTAGCGCGCATGGTCGGCGATAAGCTTTACGGCTTCAATCTAACCCGCTTGTACACTCTGAAAGGGCGTGAGAAAGGCTTTAATGGGATTTTAAGTGTGGGAAGGGTGCAAACCCCTATCCTCGGTTTGGTCGTAGCCAGGGATCGCGCCATCGCGGATCATCGCAAGACGTATTACTTTACTGTCAAGGGCCAGTTTTCGATCCAAGGATTAAATTTCCCCGCGCTCTTTCGAGCCCCTGAAGACTCCCCCCTTGATGAAAAAGGGCGTATAGAGTCCGAGGTGTACGCACAGCGTATTGCTAGTGCCTGTAAGGGCCAGCCGGCAAAGGTAATTTCAGTTGATAAGAAAATCAAACAGGAGGCTGCACCACTCCCTTATGACCTGCTTGAGTTGCAGGTTGACGCCTCTCGAAAGTTTGGGGTTAAGGCAGATAAGACCCTCAAGATCACACAAGAGCTGCGTGAAAAGAAATTAATAACCTATAATCGCAGCGATTGCCGTTACCTCAACGACGAAAACCACCAAGACGCCCCCGAAGTTCTGGCCACCATTGTGGGGAATGCACCGTTGTTCGCGCCGTTCGTGAAAAAATCTGACCCATCCCGCAAGAGTCGAGCCTTTAATAATGCGAACGTAACAGCGCACCACGCGATTATCCCCACCCAAGGTAGAGGTGATATTTCCAGTCTGACCGAAGACCAGCGTAATATTTACCTGCTTATCTGCCGCGCTTATATCGCACAGTTTTGGCCGCTGAAAGAGTCCAGGGTCATAATAGTGAACCTGGAGGTGGAGGGATATCAGTTTCGCGCTGTTAATACTCAGATCATTAGCCCTGGTTGGAGTGCCCTCTACAAGAACGACAAGGGAAATCAGGAAATTGAGAGTGGGAAAAGTGATGATTCGACGACAGTGGAACTTTCCCAACTGTCTAAGGGTTATGAAGGGTTTTGTACTGATTGCCAGAGTGAGAAGAAGGAAACCCTGCCGCCGAAGGCGTATACGGAAGCCACACTACTAAAAGATTTAAAACAGGTCGCAAAATATATAAAGAATTCCGAAATAGCCAAATTGCTCCGTGATAAAGACAAGGGTAAAAAAGGGGAGTCTGGTGGTATTGGAACGCCTTCTACTCGCGATAGCTTCATTGTAAAGCTGAAAGAGCGTGATTTCATCGAAGAGAAACGTAAGCTGTTAGTCAGCACCAAACTGGGGCGAGAGTTTCACGACGCACTTCCAGCTACAGCCACTGCACCGGATATGACTGCGCTTTGGCATCAGCAGCAGAAGGATATACAAGAGGGTAGGATTAATCTAGACACCTTTCTAGCGGGCTTGGTTAAAACTGTCACGGAAGAAGTGATTAAGGTGAGGGAGATGGGGCTACCTATTAAAGATAACAGCCCAAACTGCCCTATCTGTAAGGTCACTAAGCTACGTCGAATTAAAGGTAAAAATGGATTTTTCTGGGGATGCATAGGGTATCCAAGTTGCGAGGCGAGCTTCCCCGATAAGCGAGGAAAGCCTAATTTGGAACCGAAGCCCAAAGCTAACGCTGGAGATACAACGGACCACGCGTGCCCGGAATGTGAAAATGGTAATTTGATCAAGAGGAGGGGTAAGTCAAAGAAAACTAAGAAGTTCTATAATTGGTATGGTTGTGACCAATACCCCACCTGCAAGGCAAGCTTTTTTGAGAATGACGCTAAGCTCAAATTTGGATAAGGCTGGATCAATGTATGCGCCAAGGTTGATATCCTCCCCGACCTAAAGGGATGGGAGGATGTTAAAAAGTAAGTTGGGGAGTTTTTCACTCCGCCCAAGGGGGTGTAGAGAATGCGGATAACAGTAAAGTCTGGATTGAGTTCAACCCCGAAATAATGCTTGGCAAGCCCTGTGTGAAGGGGCCGGAATTATTGCAGAAAATATTCTGCAGATGTTGAGTGCGGGAATGACCATTTCTGAAGTTATTCACGATTTTCCAGGCCTTGATGATGAAATGATTCGGGCAGAAATTGGATATGCTGCTGACTATCTGAGCAAAGGTGGTGCCGATTAACACTGCTAATCTTCCTCGCTGGTGTCGTGTGGCTTCTTCCGCGCTTGGTAGGTGCTCCCAATACTTGGCTGTATATGTAGTTGCCATTCTCTGGGTAGTTGCGCATAGAGACGATCGGTTAGTGGTGGGAAGGGGATCTGTGCAAAGTGTTGCAGGTTCTCCACTCCATATACCTCCGCCAGGGTAATCCCCACCACCTCACACTACACCGGCAGCAAGTCCGCCGATATCCTTTGCGACCGATTTTCGTGCGTTGCGAAGGCAGACGCCTAGTGGCCTTAAAGTCACGTACTTGCCTTGTCCCAAAGCATTTTTAGTAATAGGCTGTATGCATATACAGTGTCTGGTGCTAGAAATGAAACTTCTCTCTCTATACGGTCACGGCGTCGCTTGTGGCTTTCCCTCACCCGCAGATGACCATAAAGAAGCGGCGTTGAGCTTGGATCAGCACCTAATCACTAGCCCGGCCGCTACGTTCCTGGCTAGATCGAACGGAGATTCGATGCAGGGGCTTGGGATATTTGACCGTGACCTACTGGTAGTCGATCGGTCTCTAACGCCAGTGCATGGTGATGTGGTGGTGGTTGCCCTCGATGGGCAGTTGACCTGTAAAGTACTGGATCGCCACAAGGGTAGGTTGCTGTCAGCCAACGACAAATATGAGCCCATCCCCATTTGGGAGGGGCAGGAGTTGATTGTTGAGGGGGTAGTGAAAGCCTCTGTTCGGTACCACCGGCCCTGCTAATGCTGGCTCTGGTTGATTGCAATAGCTGCTATGCGAGCTGTGAACAGATATTCCGGCCCGACCTGCGCGGGTGTCCGGTGGTGGTTCTTTCCAATAATGATGGTTGTGTGGTGGCCCGTTCGAAAGAAGCCAAGTCCCTCGGTATCCCCGATTTACAGCCATTCTTTAAGATTGAGTATCTACTGCGCAAGCACGGCGTCACAATATTCTCGAGCAATTATGCCCTTTATGGTGATATTTCAAACCGGGTAATGATAACCCTGCGGCAGTTCAGCCCTGAGGTGGAGGTCTACAGCATCGATGAGATGTTCCTTGATCTACATGGGTTGCAAGAGTGCCCGTTGGATTACGGGCAGCAGATCCGGCAAACCCTCTGGCGGGAAATACGTATGCCGGTGGGGGTTGGCATCGCCCCTAGTAAAACGCTGGCTAAGCTGGCAAATAGAGCCGCAAAGAAAATTCCAAAATGCCAAGGGGTTTGTATCCTGGACTCTCCCCAAAAGTGGCAATGGCTCCAGCGGCGCACAGAGGTAAGTGATGTCTGGGGTGTTGGCAGGCGTTTATCGAAGCGGCTGGGCCATCTGGATATTAAGACTGCGTATGACTTGGCCCAAGCCAACCCCAAGATTCTTAGGCGCCATACTAATATAAACATTGAACGGACTATAGAAGAGCTGAATGGTGTCAGCTGCTTGAGCTTGGAGGAGCAGCCTTCAGCCAGAAAGCAAATTTACTGCACACGCTCATTCGGTGAAAAGCTCATCGAACTTCAGCCGATACTGCAGGCAGTGACTCTGTATGCGAGTCGGGCAGCGGAGAAACTGCGGGCTCAAGCTTCCCTGGTGAAATCGGTTCATGTCTTTCTGCACACATCGCCCCATGAGCCAAATTACTACAGCCGTAGTACTGTGGTGCAAACTCCATACCCAACGGATGACACTCGACTGATAGTGCAACTGGTGAAGCGAGCGGTTTCAGAGTTATACCGGCGCGAGTGTCGATTCTTGAAAGCCGGGGTAGGGTTGGTCGAGCTGGTTCCTAGCTCGTTGGGTCAGGGTGATCTATTCACGCAGGGCCAACCGGTACGGGCAGGAGAGGCCATGCAGGCCATCGATCATATCAACCAAAGATTCGGTCGAGGGACTCTGTTTCTGGGAGCAGAAGGTATCAAGAAAAAGTGGAAGATGCGACAGCAGCACAAGTCTCCCGCCTATACGACTCGGTGGGATGAGTTGCCAGAGGTAGCCACCTGAATAGCTGATTGTATGTCCAGATTGTATGGGGGGTAATTCTTGAGTCTAATGGTTATGACGCGGGGTAAACTACTGGTTTTATATACAAAAATCACCCCTAAAGGTGATGTAAGCGGTTGATTTTATTGGGTTGAGCCAAACCTTGTGGCTTCTGAGGCCGCAGGTTCGACCCCTGTCGGCCACCCCGAATTTATCTTTATTTATCAGGGACTTAAGAGCCCTGCCTGGTGCGGGATTTTTTCGTTTTTGGATCCAGTGTGGTGATTTTGCTCTCAATCTATGTTGAGCTTTTAGTTTGGTGGGGTGTTGGGCAGGGCTGTCCCATATAAATCAGCCTAAATGGTGGCTGTAATTATCTTGCCTAAAGTTTCGCTATCCCAGCCGGCTTTTTTTCGAAGTCTTTTAATGCTCATATCTTTTCTAAAACTGGGTTTTGCCGCTTGTAACTGATTTAATGCCGGATGCCTCAAGATCGCCATGTTCTCTGGTGCGTTACCTGCTAGATTGCCAACATAAGCGACACACGCTTACCCACTAGAAATTCCAGCGGGCT
>NZ_JALBWM010000163.1 GCF_023895975.1 Microbulbifer okhotskensis | reverse complement strand
CGAGCGGTACAGTGACTATGGGGCTATAGCTGCATGAAACTGTCCGAAGTGTTGTTGCTATTAACGAGGGTCAAACCGTTACAGAGGGAGAGCTGCTGTTAAAAATTGAGTCTATAGAGTTACTGGAACGAATCGCTGATCTCTCCTCCCGCCAAGCAAATTTAGTAAGGATCACCGCTGAATTTACTCTACTCTCTGAAACGGCAAAGCAATTACTCGCCCCCGCGCGCGAAAGAAAATTACAAGTAGAAAGAATCGTCAATCGAATCGACCAGCTGGCAAACCGAGGAGCCGTCAGCGAAGTAACCTATCAGGACGTGCTACGAGATAATTACGAGGCCCGTGAAAACCTAGTGAAAATACAGGTCGAGAGTACCACGCTGGATGACAAGCGAAAGGCCGTAGAGCACGCATCAGACAATGCGACAAGAGCGTTAAGAAAACTTGAACAACACTACAATGGTGGTGTTGTTCAAAGCCCAACAACGGGCTTGGTAGGTGCCTCGATCCCACATGTGGGCAATGTCTACGAGGCCGGTGAGCCTTTAATGTCCATTTATACCGGTGAAGCCTATGTTCTCGCCTATCTGCCCAACCAATATCAGTTTGCTATCAAGCCAGGTTTAGAAGTGTTGGTTTCCAGCGGACGCTACCAGGATAAGGGAATATTGATAGAAACAATTCCCCTTTCAGAGGCGCTACCCCAAGAGTTCCAAAATACCTTCAAACCTACCGAACGCAACCAGCTAGCCAAGATTGCCCTGTTAGACCCCACCATGTTTCCGGTGAACGAGAAAGTCACCATCACGCTCAAACTGAATTGGGTCGATGTCGCTGTCGATCGATTTATGAAGTAGCGCCACCGAGGGCCGTTTTGGCCAGTTAAAAAATGGGACCTTTCTATAAAATCACAGTTTGCTGGAAAGCTCCCGGATCTCGTGATTCAGAATACGATCATTATGACTGTAATCCACGGGCACATCGATCAAATGGACACCACCGGCTTTGCAGCACTTCTCAATTATCGGTTTCAATTCATCCGTCTTCTCGACCCGGTGGCCATGAGCACCGTAGGATTCTGCATACTCGACAAAATCTGGATTGCCCAAGTCGAGTCCAAAGTCTTCAAACTCCATCATTGCCTGCTTCCACTTAATCATTCCGTAGGCATTATCGCGCAAAATAAGCACAATCAGATCAAGATTTAAGCGTACCGCTGTTTCTACTTCCTGGGAATTCATCATAAAGCCGCCATCCCCACAGATGGCCATAACACGGCGATCCGGGCACACCAGTTTTGCTGCCATCGCAGACGGCAAACCTGCCCCCATGGTCGCCAAGGCGTTATCGAGAAGCACTGTGTTGGGGGCCAACGCGGGATAGTTACGCGCAAACCAGATTTTAAACATGCCGTTATCCAGGGCAATAACGCCTTTCTCTGGCATAACATCGCGGATGTCTTTGACCAGCCGCTGAGGCCGAATCGGGAAAGTAGTTGTGCTAGAACCCTCCTGGATATGCTTCTGCAGCGCTGAACGGATGCGATGCGCATCTGTAAAGCTCCAATGGTCCTGCGGCTCCAAGAGCTGGTCAAGCCGCCACAAGCTGTTGGCAATATCACCGACCACTTCAATCTGTGGAAAGTACACGGGATCAACCTGCGCCGAGCTGAAATTGATATGGACAACTTCCGGCCCTCCTGGGCGCATAAAGAATGGCGGCTTCTCTACTACATCGTGGCCCACATTGATAATCAAATCGGCCTGCTCGATAGCGCGGTGAACAAAATCTCCATCCGAGAGCGCAGTATTGCCAATAAAATGGGGCCCGGATTCATCGATAACCCCTTTACCCATCTGGGTCGTCACCACAGGAACACCGAGTTTATCGACAAACTTCCGCAGCATTGTGGAAGTAAGCTTACGGTTGGCCCCTGCTCCCACCAGCAACAGTGGCTTTCGTGAGGCAACAATAGCCTCCGCAGCTTTCCGCAGCGCCTTATCTTCAGCAATCGGCCTTCGTGTATAGCTAGGCTCCAAAACGGGCATGGTGGAGTGTTCGCGAGCGATGTCTTCGGGAAATTCCAAATGTGTCGCGCCCGGCCGCTCCTCTTCAGATTGCCGAAAAGCTTCGCGTACGTGGGCGGGCACATAATCACCACCCACAATCGTTTTTGTGAATTTTGTCAGTGGCCGCATCATATCTACGATATCGATAATCTGAAATTGCCCCTGCTTTGAACTCTTGATCGGCTTTTGTCCGGTGATCATTACCATTGGCATACCACCAAGCTGTGCATAGGCCGCGGCCGTCACAAGGTTAGTGGCACCAGGCCCGAGAGTGGACATACAAACACCGGACTTGCCGGTTAGACGCCCATAGGTTGCCGCCATAAAGCCAGCGCCCTGCTCATGCCGGGTCACAACGAGCTTGATTGCCGATCCTCTCAAAGACTCCAGCATGTCCAGGTTTTCCTCACCCGGAATGGCGAAAATATACTCCACACCCTCCTGCTCCAGGGCTCGAACAAATAAATCTGAGGCTTTCATTTAGGGGGGCTCCTGTTGTCTCACACCTGCGATACAGAGAAAAAATGCCTGAGAGAAAATAGACGACTTGAATTAACTACCGCACGCCAAGGCTCTATTTACCAGAACTCTCTGACTGCCAGAAATTCTCCGGCTTCATGGGTTTATAGAATATGTTCGGTGCCCTAACTCATCGGCTGTCCCAGCCGTGTATTGCTAAGATCACTCTCAGGGAAGGCCAATTTCTTGCGCGTGGCAGCTGCCTATTTCCAGATGACAGAAATATCCCTGATAAGTCTTTGATCACTGCCTCTGTATGACACCGTATGATAAGAGTTGCAAATGGAATCTCCTTCAGAAGGCGCAGGAAAACACTGGATTCTGTCACTTGCTGCTCTCGGCGTTGTATTTGGTGATATTGGCACCAGCCCACTCTACGCATTCAAGCTCATCTTCCACCCGCGATACGGGATTCCTTTAACCGCCGAAAATATTATTGGCGGCGTCTCGGCGGTATTCTGGGCCCTGACAATCATCGTTACGGTAAAATATGTGACGATTGTGATGCGCCTAGACAACCGAGGTGAAGGCGGCATTATGGCTCTGATGACCCTAGCTCTGGAGGCAACCAAGGGACGGGATTCACTGAGAAAGTTTGTGATAGGCGCAGGGATCTGTGGTGCAGCACTGTTCTTTGGGGATGCCGTTATCACACCGGCAATATCCGTGCTTTCTGCTATCGAGGGCCTTGAAATTGGCAGTAGGATGCTCAAGCCATTTATACTTCCAATTTCAGTGGGGGTACTTCTCGGGCTGTTTTTTATGCAGCGCTTTGGTATAGAAGCCGTAGGAAAGCTATTCGGACCAATAACCGCCATTTGGTTTTTAATCCTGTTAATTATCGGCGCATCCTGGGTCATAAAAAACCCAGCTGTCCTGCACGCAATTAACCCCCTTCATGCACTCAAATTTCTAAGCGGGCATGGCATAGCGTCCTTCTGGATACTGGGAGCAGTATTACTGGTCTTCACTGGAGGAGAGGCGCTGTATACCGATATGGGGCATTTTGGCCGCAGACCAATTCGAATCGCCTGGCTGGGGTTAGTACTTCCCGCGTTGATGCTGAACTACATGGGCCAAGGTGCTCTTTTAATGTTGGAGCCCTCTTCAGTAGATAATCCGTTTTATCGAATGTATCCCAACTGGGCACTCTATCCCATAATCGTTCTCGCCACCGCTGCTACCTGCATCGCCTCCCAAGCCTGTATTGCCGGCACCTTCTCACTGGCTAAACAAGGCATCCAGCTGGGTCTTCTACCCAGGCTCGCGATACACCACACTTCCTCAGAGTTAGCAGGGCAGATCTATATGCCAGGTGTCAATTTTATATTGATGATTGCAGTATTAATGGTCACCCTCACCTTCGGGAGTTCAATGCACTTAGCCAGCGCTTATGGCGTATCCGTGAGTGGGGCCATGTTGATTACTTCTTGTATCGCAGCAGTAGTCTACCGCTATAGCCTTAAATACAACCTGGCTGTATGTATTCTCGGGGGTACTTTCTTTGTCGTTATTGACTTCGCATTTTTCACCTCCAACCTGGCAAAGATCGGTCATGGTGGTTGGTTCTCAGTCAGCTTAGCGGCATTTATCGCAATGCTAATGATAACCTGGCGCAGTGGCAGACAGGCGGTTAACTACTACTTACAAAGCAAGGACTATAAACTAGCACCCTATCTAAATTCCCTTTTTAAGAAACCACCACTCAGAGTGCCAGGCACGGCTATATTTTTAAGCACCAATCAAGTCAATGTACCCCATGCCCTGATCTATAACCTGAAACACAATAGTGTACTACACGAAAAAAACCTTTTCTTAACGGTGACTGCGGTGAATGTGCCCAAAGTTATGCTCAAGAATCGAGTGATTATTAGCAAATTAAGAGAGGGGTGTTTTAGACTTATTCTCCGTTATGGATATATGGAACACCCCGACGTGGAACGCACCCTACAACGACTCAATAAGCTACATTTATTAGATATAGACCCTGCTAAAGCCTCCTTCTTTATTTGCCGGTATAACATATTCCCAGTAACCGGCGGCTACAGTAAAATGGCAAACTGGCGTGAGAGGATTTTTGCTGCCATGGTAAGGAACTCAAGCAGCGCTATCGAATATTATAGAATTCCTGCCAATAGAACTGTCGAAGTACAAGAGAATATTATGATTTAAATCGTGTCCATGCCCTGGTCATTTGAGTAATTATCTGTCTTTCAGTCCTTCTTGAAAACAAACCACTCCTTTTAACAAAAGGGTCCACAACAGCTTATTGCCTAGATAATTGCACATCAAGCCCACTCTACTGACCGGCTATATCTTTCAAAACGGCAGTGTTCAGAATTCTGTGTCACTTTCAGAAATTATTAAGTTTTCATCAAGCAATTTGGGTATTCTACCTGTAGGATTCAATCTCATGTATTCACTTGATTTTTGCTCAACGGCCTTTCTGTCAGTCAATATCGTTTCGTACTCGACGCCCATCTTCTTAAGAATCATATGGGGCGCCCAACTTGCATTTCTCGGATAATAGAATAACTTGTACAAAACCAGCTCCCGTTATCTTTCAGTTGAAATCACTCGATTCTAGCTAACTCAATGTAACGTCTTATGGTTTGAATATAACGAGCGTATATTCTTCGACCTCAAGCTCCGCCTCAATAATTTTCGATATCTCCTCCCAACTTCCGCTCACCAGGCCTGCACAAATCAAAGGGTAAGCTATCTTTCTCATTATCTGCCTAATAGGTTCGCAGTCGGTTTTGACTCCATTTCCTCGCCAGTGAAATTTAAAATCGTGTGATTAAAGTCATCTTTAGAAATATTCACACTCGAATAACCACCGAGCCTTTTGATCCACTTCTTCGCACCTAGATTTGTTCGATATGCATCGGAGAATAGATTTTTTATGGATAGCGTAATTCCTTTACCCACTTGGCAGTGGCAATTACAACCATGGATAATCACATCAAATTAGCAACCGATCGCCAGCTGAAGATCATCCCCAAAGATTTCTTTCATGCATAATTCCTATACCGCAACCTAGCTCAAGCCGACCAAAAAGTCTGCCTCGCCCCACTGAAGGGCACTTATGGTGCTGTCATGCTTTTTGGGTCGCCGCGGTGAAAGTAGAAATTATTTGGACCCCTATGGTCCGCTATGAGAGCTATGGCGCTTACCGAGTAAGACGCCACAGAAAGTCACGTAAAGCTAATTCAGCGTGAGAGGCCGAATAAACTCATTTATAGAATCCACTGTAGATTCAGCCAATATGCCTCGACTACCACGCCCCTCTTGACTTATCGTGACTTACTAGCCTCTTCCTTTGAATGCTCTTCCGCTTCCTTCATTATCTCTTCTGCAATACTTCGGACAGTTTTAGGGGGCGAAATAGGTAGGAACCACGGCCAGATA
>NZ_JALBWM010000162.1 GCF_023895975.1 Microbulbifer okhotskensis | reverse complement strand
GAAATACATCAGCCTATAAACCGTTTAGCTGACACAGAGTTTTGAACACCCTCGTTCAAACCAAAATGAAGCCTTTTGTCGAAGGCTACGTGACAAAGAACCCAATTGGCAAAAAACGTCACGGTAATGATTATCGACAGGACGGGGTGCTGACCTTAAAAGAGTTCTCTAAGATGATCATTAAGATTGTGCTTCATTACAACAATGATCATGTCGTAAGTACCTACGATATTGATTCTGGGGTACCTAAAACTTTACCGGCGAACCCGCTCACTCTTTGGAATTGGGGTATCAAATATCGAACAGGTCTATTAAGAAGACCTGATCCGCAGTTGGTAATTATTAACTTATTGCCACACACCAATGCAACGGTCACAGAGCATGGTTTAAAACTGTTTGGTTGTTATTATAGCTGTAAGCAAGCTTTAGATTGGGGATGGTTTGAAGAAAACTATCGAGGCCCCAAAACAGTTACCGTAGCTTACGATTTATATAGTACCAATATAATATATCTAAGGCCCACCGATTCTTACGCTGAATTTATACCTGCAAACCTCACTTCACGTAGCCGAGCTTATGCAGATATCACCATATGGGAGCTGTGGGCTGCCCAAGATATGGTTCTAGATGTAGCGGTAACTTCTAAGCTGAAGAAACGCTCAGGTTCAGTGAATCTAGTCAATGATCTTCAGCAAATTAAAGATGACTCTAAAAAACAGCAGCCTGCGTATTCAAAATCTGAAAAGATTAAAAGAGCAAAGGGTATCTCTAAGAATAAGCGAGGTGAAAGGCAGTATGAAAGGCAAAAGAAAACAGGAAACAGCGCTGTCGCCCAAGATGCATCAATAGCTACCGTCACGCCAATTCATGGCGGGAGCCCTGGGAAGAAGAGCTTTAAGCTTCCAGCACGGCTAAAGGATCTATTGAAGGAAGATAAGTCGGATGAATAACCCCCAGAATACGCGATTTCCTGAAGCAGAATATAAAAACCAAGGACTACCTGAGTACAGTGAGAACCCGCTAATTTCTGCATTACCTCAAATAATGAGCCCAATAGAAGTGGCTAAGGCACTCTCCAAAAGACCACACTACCAAGCAGAAGAATTAAATTTACCGTGTCATATCAGAACGCATGCCATTAACCGCCTGACCCGAGATTTCTTCGTTTCTCAAACCAACCATATCCTTATTGAGCAGAAACTATCAAAACTAATTCGATGTAGTTATTTAAATAGAAACCCAGAAAAAGCGACTTTCAAACGTAAACTGAACTCAATTAGAGATTTAGTTCAAAAAGAAGATTTAACAACGTACATCCATGATCAAGCAGATTCGCCAGCATCATCCATGACGATTGCAGGTATATCTGGTGCAGGAAAATCAACAACAACCAATTTGGTACTTAACACTTACCCGCGTGTGATCTACCACCCAAAGTATCATATGTTGCAAGTACCGTGGTTGAAAGTTGACTGTCCACACGATGGGTCTCTTTCTGACTTTTGCTTGAGCTTCTTTATTGCTTTGGGTCGACGCCTCAATATTGACTATCGTGCAAAATACGCATCCGGCAGGCCGACGATCGGCAAAATGATGGCTGATGTTGCAGATCTTTGCTTGATCCATGCTGTAGGCTTGGTTGTCATCGACGAGTTCCAGCATATGAGTCTTGCCAAGAGTGGTGGTGAGAAAAAAATGATCAACTTTTTAGTGACATTGGTAAATGTTGTTGAAGTTTCTGTTATTTTAATTGGTACACCTAAGGCATTGCGTTTATTTGCCAGTGAATTCAGACAAGCGCGTCGCGCTAGTGGCGATGGTAGTGTTGTTTGGGACCGGCTACCAAAAGATGAAAGTTGGGAGGATTTTCTCGAAGAGCTATGGCCCTACCAGTGGTTGCACAAAATAGTTGAGCGGAGTGAGCCATTAAATAATAAGCTATACGAATTAAGCCAGGGTGTTCCAGATATTGTTGTTAAGTTATTTTGTCTTGCCCAATCACGTGCCATTTTATTAGCGGATATCCCACAAGAAGAAGCACTTTCTCCAGAACTATTAACTCAAGTTTTTGAGGATGAATTTTCAATTGTGAAACCAATGCTTGATGCGCTTCGTTCCGGAAACCGTCGAAAAATTGAAGACTGTAATGATCTAATTTTTCCAAAGCTTGAAAGTAATATGATCAATGCTGTTAATCAGCTAATCGCGAAGCCTTTAGAAAAGGCAAAAAGTATTGAACTAGGTGATCCAACGGAAACCAGTATTGCAAATACAGCAATAGAAACGATAACTTCAATGGGTATAGCTCGAGATATTGCTCAACCGTTGATTACTGATGCACTTGCAAAAGATCCAGGTTTGAAATTAATACAAATTATCCAGCTAGCTACAACCGCTCTCACAGATACGAAAGGGCTGAAAGTCAAGAAACCCAAACCAGAGTACACAAGCAGGAAAAGCTGGCCACAGCTTTCTAAAAATGACCTCAGAAAGCTCTATGCAAGTAAGTCAGGTTCGATGTATGAATCTGTAGTGGAACAAGGGATAAATTATCCTATAGAAGGGTTGCTGGCAGGATGACATGCTCGGTTACTTCCCTACTCTGTATAAAGATGAGTTACTATACAGTGCCATAGCGCGATACGCGCTTCATACTGGTCAGGAGAATAGTCAGAAGGCAGTCTTACGAGATGTTTTTTCCTCAAGGACAGCTACCGCTATTCCTGATCTTCCAAGCCACCTGAATGCTTTGGTGCAAAATCTGAGTACTGTTTGGTCAACCACGGTTGATAATCTTATCGGTACTTACACACTTGCCCCGATTTATCTGCCCTTTCTTTCTGAAGAACAGGCAAGGTCAGTTAAACAGTCAATGACTTCAGATATCGGTGGTAATATCCATACGAGAGTTGGTATAACAGCTAGCTCAATCAAACAACTCTCCTTTTTTCGTTATTGCTCAGCCTGCATGACAGATCAATTGGCATTAGATGGCGAAGCTTATTGGCAGCGATCCCATCAATTACAAGGCTTAGATTTCTGTAAAAAACATTCTTGCCTTTTAAATAATTCAGAAGTTAGCTTTCACCCAAAAGAAAAACATCATTTTTTTACTGCCGCAGCTTCTTGTAGCTCAAGCGTTATTAGAAAATTAAAATTGCACCATAATGAAAAGGTACTAAATGACAAATACCTAGAGCTTCTCGAAGAGCCCTTTCTTGATGGATTCGGTGCTAATCGTTGGACCATGTTTTATCATAATCTAGCACACGATCTTGGATTTATAGAGAAAAACAGGATTCAGTATCAAAAAATATACCTTGTTATGAAGCAGGTGTGGAAAGGTTCAATCTTTGAGAAGTACTTTATCGAACCTATCGAAAATCATTGGCTAAAGAATATCTTCAGAAAGCATAGAAAATCATTCCACCCACTCAGGCATCTCTTGGTAATTACTGCGCTCGCTCCAGATATTTCAATTACTCAAATTTTATCAAAGGTGAAAAATTTTTCAGCGCCGAGTCAAGACTCAAATACCATGACTAACAGGCTAAAAGGAGGTAAGTCTGAGGAGGTTAAGCAACATAGGCAACTATGGCTCAATTTTCTTGATAAGCACAAAAGTTTAGGTATCAAAAATATAAGGAAAACACCAGGCGGGGGTGCCTTGTATTCTTGGTTGTACAGAAATGATTATCAATGGTTAATGAACAATAGACCTAAATATCGGCCGGAGAATCAATTGCATTATAAAGCAGATTGTCGTGAATGGGATAAATATAATGTTATTACTCTCAATAAGATTCACAAGGATTTGTCATTTAAGCCTAAGCGATGTCGATTAACAAAAACATTTTTATTAAAAAATTACCTCGTGCTAATTCAGTTGAAAAATACTTACATAAGCTACCTGAAACCCGAGAATGGCTAGCATCCCATTCTGAGTCTGTTGAAGACTTCCAATTACACCGTTTGAGATTTGCTTATAAAAAAATCGAAGAGCTGAAACTCGAAGTGAAAAAATGGAGGCTATTAAGGTTCGCTGGTATTCGTTCAGAATTAGTAACACCAAAAATTGAAAAAGAAATATTGAGGTTGGAACAAGGGAGAGGCCAACGATAGCTATGTCAGAAATCGATGAAATTGGAATTCGAGGGGTACCTAAAGGATCCAAGCTGATGGTACTAGGAGATTGGTACCGTAAAGCAGGTCAAGAGTGGCGTGTTGTCAGTTATTTCCAGAACCAAGAGAAAGGTTACTTTCGCAAGTCTCTACCTATTGATTGCCTACCAGCGCTAACGCCTGGGAAAATATTCCCTATGACATCAGTAGAGAATAAAGCTCAGGGTTGGACAGAAACTATAAAGTTGCCTGAACAAAATAGCTGGCAAAGAGTTTGTTTTAGAAATCTTCCGAATTCATTACGGCGTGCTCAAGGGTTTTCTTCTCAGTTTGATGATTGTTTTATATATAAAATTAATACCAGTGAAAAAGTATACTGGCTTCCAGTTTCTGAGTTGGCCCGCATGCTTTTTTTCCACTCCGCAGAGGTAGCTCGTGCCGCCGTGAATCAGGGTAATACCTGGCAGCTGGGTAAAGCTTGGAAGGAAGATTGGACTGGTGAGGTAAAACTATCTTCAAATATTCCTGTTCGATATTTGAATAGTTTACAATTTAGAAAGTTCTTTATTTGGCTATTTTTCTTTCCTGAGGTGGAAAAAAGTTTCGGATCTATCTTTCAAAATATCAATCGTTATACAAAGTTGAGTAATAACTCTGAGCGGTGGACATTTGATTTCAATCCGCCAGATCTTAGTCATTGCGAGTTCTCTTTTGCAGGCTTCACAGGAAGAGAATTTGAGAATAACCACGTATACATACGAGAAATAAGATATGTTTCTGGTTTGAAACCACCGGATATTGACACTATTAACTTTCCACACCCGGACGACAAGCTACTTTTGGAAGATAAATTAAAAGAACGTAATGAATCGAAATCAGCTTTAAAGATAAAACCACTGGTTAATATAAGCGAATTAGACCCGGATAACCGGCCTAAGGCAAGCATTAAAAGATATATGATAAAGCTGAGTCGAAGTGGTCTTAATTTTGAGGTCGAAATAGATACTAGACGCAGTCCAAGGCATGTTAATGTTCTACCTCACAATATTGACTCGGATCTGCTTGATGAGATTGAGGAGCAAACATCAGAGGAATTGGGCAGTTTGCTAGAAGGCTCTGATCAAGGTAAAGGGGTGAGAGTAGATGTTGATAATCTAGATCCGCCAGATCTCATCGATGCGCCAGAAAAGATTGTATTTTTTCAAGAAATGTTAGATAAGCTGAAGGATAAACATGGTTGGAAAATTGAGAGCAAGATAGGTGATGTGCCTCAAATGCGTTGCCGTACTCAACATTTAGTTGATAATCGCCCTCGTCGCTACTGTCATGCAGTGATTGAAAAAGATCAAAAAACTTTTATTCAAATCCTGGAAATTGAACTAACGAATAAAACTAAAAAAGATGGTACAGAAGAATCTGAAAGCCTTTCAACTTTATTTTTTCGGGCGGGAGACACAAAATCAACTTATTTAGATATCCTAGATGAATTGATGACATCATACAAGGATGAAGGTTTGGCTGCAATGAGCTGGAAGCGAAATTATATTTCCGAATATACGTCTATTCAAGAGTATTTGGCACATCCGGATAACAAAATAATAAGTGAAAATGATGCTTTGAATTCATGGGTAGAAAGAGCTGCGCAGAAAATAATCGGTATGTAAAACTGAAGTACAAGTGTACTAGGCACTGCGAGCCCAAACACCTTTTTCACAAATTCAAGACCGACCAATCGGAACAACTGTACTCGTTAATAGATTTAAAAATATACTTAAATCTGTGTTTTCTGAAAATAGTTCTGTTTGTCACGAATGCTGCATCTTTGTTTTGTCCTTATTTTATTGTAACTATTCAGTACTAACCTCAAAAAATTTGAATTTGTCCAATAAAAGCCT
>NZ_JALBWM010000161.1 GCF_023895975.1 Microbulbifer okhotskensis | reverse complement strand
CTTGAAAATAAGTGGGAATAATAGAGGCAATAAAAAGCCCCACGATTGTGGGGCTCTACCAAATTGCGGGGGGGATCTATTTATTCAGCTGAAGTGGGTACTCGCCCCAAGTCACCTTCCATTTCAGTAGTTAGGAAAGACATCACTACCCAAGCTGCGACATTTTGGCGCAGCTTCTCGGGATCGACCTTATCGAGGGTATCGTTCGGTGTATGGTGATAGTCGAAGTAGTCCATGCCATTTTGGTAAAGGCCGAAGGCGGGGACACCGCGGGCAACAAAAACACTACTGTCGGGACCACCGTAAGACTTATTATTACCGCGCTCGATGCCCAGTGGTGCAAGGAGCTGCATCATCTGGTCAGCGATATCGAATTTACTTTCAGGGAGGCGTGTGTCGAAGCGCCAGACCTTCCCAGCACCAAAGTCGGATTCGGAAACGGCGACAATATTATCTAGCTCATCAAGGTGAGATTCGACATATTGCTTAGCGCCGACCAAGCCAATTTCTTCTGCGCCAAATAAAACGACACGCAGTGTGCGGCGCGGGCGCTCAGGGAGTTCTGAAATCAAACGGGCTGTTTCCATGACAATTGCAACGCCAGCTCCATCATCGAGGGCGCCAGTGCCTTCATCCCAGGAGTCCAAGTGCGCACCAATTATCATCACTTCTTCCGGCTTCTCACGACCGGTAATTTCACCAACTACATTGAAGGACGGGCCATCATTAAGGCGCTCACTCTCTACGTTGAGCTTGACCAGAACCGGCTTGCCACGTTTGAGCATGGCTTCAAGCAGGTTGGCATCAGGTGCTGAAAGCGCGAGGGCGGGTACTGGTGTTTCGACCCCATCGATAGACATCATGCCCGTGTGAGCGAAACGGTCTGAGTCAGTACCGACTGAGCGCAAAAGTAAGGCAGCCGCGCCCTTCTCAGCGGCGGCCTGCATTCCTTTGCTACGGCCTTGAACCGCAGGACCGTAACCTTCACCTGTGCGCACTTTTTCCATACGCTTATTAATAAAAGCGATTTTCCCTTTTACTTTATCTGCTGGCGCTTTTAACAAGGCTTCTAGATTGGGGAATTCGACGATTTCAGCAGTCAGTCCACCTTCGGGAGTGGCAATGCCGTAACCGAGGGAAGAGACGACCAAAGGTTGTGGAAAGGGGGCTACCACTTCCGCTTGGGCGTGGCCACGAACCCAGCGGGGAACGTCAATTTGTTCGGTGTAGACGCGGTCAAAGCCGAGCTCTTTCATCTTCTTTTGCGCCCAGGCGACCGCGCGGCGGTCTCCTTCGGTACCTGCACGGCGAGGGCCTACTTCGACGGTTAGCGATTCCACAATGCTATAGGGGTCGGAGCTTTCCAGTGCTCGATCGCGCAATACTTCTGCCACGGAGATACTTCCCTGTGGCAGGGGATTGGCCTGGGTAATACTCAGGGCCATGGTAGCGATCAATCCCCCGGTGAGGGAAAGCAGCGGTTTCAACATCGGTCTGTCCTTTGTTAACACTTGTGGATCTTAAGCTTTTGGCTCGTTGTCTTGCGGGGTTGCAATGAGTTGTTCACGGATCTCGTGTAATTTTTGCAAGCCTTTTTCTGTAAACAGGTATGGAGGCTCGCCGGTATATTCGCTGTCTTCCAGATTGAGACAGCGTTGGCGAATTTTTTCAAGTTCTGGGTCGTGGCGCATGGGGCAAGCGAGAAGAGCTCGCCATTCGGCATCACTGGCTTGTCCAGTAATCACATCCTCCAGGCCTTTGACGAAACTGCCCCGGTCCATTCGGAAGCTGGGTTTACGCAGGTGCATCATGACCCAGACGACAATAACAAAGGCAATAAAAGTGAGAACGAGCGTTGCCAGCCAATTCATGATGTCACTCCTCCATCAATAATTTCATTGCCACAGCGATAGTGGCAATGACGATCACCGGTTTGATAATCCGGGCACCTTTCGCAATAACTAGGTTGGAGCCGAGCCGGGCCCCGAGTACCTGGGCAACAGACATCGCGACAGCGAGCCCTAAGTCAATATGTCCACCGGCCATAAAAATAAGCATGGCGGTCGTGTTGGTCGCCAGTACAATGGGTTTGGTTGAAGCTGTAGCACTGCGCATGTTGTAGCCCAGCAGGGCTGCAAAGGCGGCTGCGCAGATAGAGCCCATACCAGGACCGAAGAAGCCACCGTAAAATCCAAGCCCGCCACCAATACCCAGATTAAAGGTAAAATTACTGATTCTAGGCGGGGAGTCAATGTCTGAAATACGAGGGGAGAAGACAAAGTACAGGGCGATGCTGATAAGTAAGATTGGGAGTACTGTATTTAGACTGGCTTCTCCCACTGAAGCCACGGTGAAGGTACCCAGGGCGGAGCCAATAACGGCGGCGACTAATCCTGGCCACAATGGCCGGATGTTCAGCTGGCCTTTTTGGAAGAAGTTGTACGTGGATGAAAGGGTACCGAAAACACTTTGAAACTTGTTGGTACCCAGGGCATCCAGGGGGGGGATGCCGGCCCAGAGTAACGCGGGGAGGGTGATAATCCCCCCCCCTCCCGCTATTGCGCTGACGAATCCCGCTGCAAAGGCGATCGCAGTCAATATCAGGTAGGTATAAGTAGGAAGGTCACTACTTAGCTGTATCACGAGTGGACTCGTTACCTCCGTCAAAACCACCTTTTATATCGTGGTGGTAGCCCCGGTATTTATTGAAGCGTGTTTGGATCTCTGCCATATCCTGCTTTAGGTCGCCAGTGGGGTGGTAAAGTGAATCTATACACATACGCTTGTTAGGAAAGTCCCAGGCAATAAGCAGAATAGGTACATCTGCGGCGTAGGCGATTCTCAGAAAACCGTTTTTCCAGTGGCCAACTTTCTTACGAGTTCCCTCTGGTGTAATGCCCACCCACATTTTTTCATTTTCTCGAAAGCTTGAGGCGACATGCAAAGCGAGATTGCCTGCGGAGCGTCGATCAGTAGGTAAACCACCGAGCCACATAAAAAGCTTTTTGAAGGGAAAGAAAAAGGCTTCTTTTTTCATCAGCCACGAAATTTTAATTCCTAGGGCTAAAATAAATGGCATGGCCACGATAAAATCCCAATTGGACGTGTGCGGAGCCAAAGCAATCATCACCTTTTTTTCTGCAGGAATCTCTCCGTCCATACGCCACCCAGTCAGCTTGATGAGCAGCTTGCCTATGGTAGAGGTGATGCCGTTACCCAAGCGAGGTACTTCAGTAGGTACTTCAGCAGGGATTTCTACAAACTGACTCATTATCTGCCTCTTTCATCATTGCTCTCACACCAAAACCATCGCAAGGGCTTCGAGCCGTGCAACTTTAATGTTCGCGTGTGGCATAAAAGCGAATATCGGGATAGCGCTCTTCAGCCAATTGCAAGTTGACACGTGTCGGTGCCAGATAGGTCAGGTGCCCACTGCCATCGAGAGCCAAGTTAGTACTAGCTTTACGTTTAAAATTATCCAGCTCCTTGGCGCTGTCACTATCTACCCAGCGAGCCGTACTGACATTTACATTCTCGTAGATGGCCTCTACTTTGTATTCATCTTTCAATCGATAGGCAACCACTTCGAACTGCAGTACACCCACCGCACCCACGATAATGTCGTTGTTATCCATTGGGAAAAAGACTTGAGTCGATCCCTCTTCAGAAAGTTGCTGTAGCCCTTTCTGTAGTTGCTTTAATTTAAGCGGGTCTTTTAGACGGATACGGCGGAATAGCTCTGGGGCAAAGTTGGGAATACCCGTAAATTTCAGTGATTCGCCTTCAGTAAAGGCATCGCCAATTTGAATGGTGCCATGGTTGTGCAGACCGATAATATCACCGGCAATAGCTTCTTCCACATGAGTTCGGTCACCCGCCATAAATGTCACGGCATCAGCAATTTTGACATCCTTGCCAATACGAACATGCTTCATTTTCATGCCGCGGTTATAGGTGCCTGAGCAAACTCGCATAAAAGCAATTCTATCGCGGTGCTTCGGATCCATATTCGCTTGAATTTTAAATACGAAGCCAGTGAATTTATCTTCGCTGGGGTCGACCGCTCGCTCTTTAGTTTCTCTGGACTGAGGTGCTGGCGCCCACTCAACAAAGCCATCGAGCATTTCCTGGACACCAAAATTACCCAGTGCCGTGCCAAAAAATACAGGTGTCAGATCACCTGCCAGGTATGCTTCCGGGTCGAATTTATGGGTGGCACCACGGACCAGTTCAATTTCTTCCCGGATATCTTCAGCGTACTCTCCGAGCAAGGCATCGACCTCACTAGAATCCAAACCTTTAATTTGGATATCGTCCGGTATTCTGTGACCTTGGCCTTGGGAAAATACATGAATGGTGTCTGTGTAGAGGTTGTAGACTCCCTTGAAGCCCTTTCCTGAACCCAGTGGCCAGTTAATGGGCGCCGCCTGGATATTGAGGACATCTTCGATCTCATCCATCACTTCGATAGGGTCGCGAATATCCCGGTCGAGTTTGTTGATAAAAGAGAGAATTGGTGTGGTACGCAAGCGACACACATTCATTAATTTAATGGTTCGGTTCTCCACTCCCTTGGCCCCATCAATCACCATCAATGCGGAGTCAACAGCGGTGAGAACACGGTAGGTATCTTCGGAGAAATCTTCGTGCCCCGGTGTATCCAGTAGGTTTACCGTGCGTTCTTTGTAGGGGAACTGCATTACGGAGGAGGTCACAGAGATACCGCGCTCCTGCTCCATGGTCATCCAATCGGAGCGCGCATGGGGGCCTTTTTTACCCTTGACGGAACCCGCCTGTTGGATTGCATTCCCGAACAAAAGTAGTTTTTCGGTCACGGTAGTTTTACCGGCGTCCGGGTGGGAAATGATAGCGAAAGTTCTACGCCCTTGATATTTCTGGGAATAATCGTTCTTCACTTAGATCTTGCCTTGTCTGTGTACGCCCCTGTGTACACATATGGAAATATGCTCCAAGGTCGAATCTGAAAGGCCGCATTATACCAAAACGAACTTAGGTTTTGATCCTTGCTAATGACTTTGCAGAACCTTTGAGTCATATTCTAGATGGTGCAGGGAGGCTTGCTTGGCCAATTCTCAAGGTGGGGCTGGGTTTGCAGTCAGTATGAGGGGTGGCACGAGGTTTAGAGGTGGACGCCTAAGCGAGGGCTGTGGAGTGTCGGTCATCGCTTAGGGTGGCTTGTTCAAGCTGCTTCGCGGAGGGAAACTTGGGACTCCCATTTCTCTACATCATCGATAGCACAAAGGTTGTGGCTTCCTGACGATCGAATACGTGGCGCGGGGAAGGGGTTTAAGTCTCTTTTTGCCCACCTGAAAATGGTCCGGCTTGAGCAGCGATAGCGTTGGCATAAGTCTCTGGTAGACCAGTATCCCTTAATCATGATTTTTCATTTTGTGTTGTTTCTATGTTTCTCTATATGCGGCGTTTAGCTCTGAACCAGGGCAAACCCCTGGCTGTTGCGTGTGAGTGTGCCTGCCTACGGTGGAAGACAAACTGGTGCAGCAGAGCGTAGCGCAGCTACTGCAAAGTATCTGGGAGCAGGATTTCCTGCCCTTTAGCTACGGCTACCGCCCCAGGAAAAGTGCTCACCAAGCCGTACACAGCCTTGGCTTAAATCTGCAGTTCAAAGGCTACGGCTATATCGTAGAAGCCGATATTAAAGGCTTCTTCGATCAGCTGGATCACGGCTGGCTACTGCGAATGCTAGCCCTTCGCATCGACGACAAAGCCCTGCTGGCACTGATTAAGCAGTGGCTTAAGGTGCGGGTGCAAACCCTGGATGGTAAATTCAGTAAACCGGCAGCAGGCACCCCGCAAGGAGGTGTGATCAGTCCGGTACTGGCGAACATCTATCTGCACTACGCCTTGGATTTGTGGTTCGAGAAGAAGGTCAAGCCGCGTATGTGTGGCAGAGCCATGCTAATCCGCTACGCCGACGACTTTGTTGTGGCCTTCCAATTGAAAACGGATGCAGAGCGCTTTTACCGGGTGCTACCGCAACGGCTGAACAAGTTTGGC
>NZ_JALBWM010000160.1 GCF_023895975.1 Microbulbifer okhotskensis | reverse complement strand
CTCCGGTATAGAGTATGGGGGCATGAGCAGTTACACAATTTAAATTACAGCCTCCTATATTCAGGCCTCTGAATATTAATGACAAGTTTACATATATTCCGATAACCTCCCCTACCCACCCAGCCCTTGTATTATCCTTTTCCTCTAAAAATCCCTTCATTCAACTACCTTGACACAGATATATCCGCTCTATAAGTTTCCAAACGTAACTTATTGATATTATGAGAATTCATGCCAATTATTGGAAAATTTTTCTATATATAACACCACCCCAGAACCTCAATGCTATGTTTCTAGAATCGCACTCAATAATTAGACACAAGGAGCGCCGACAATGGCGATAAAGATCTTGTCTATTGATGGTGGAGGGATCCGGGGAATATTACCTGGTGAGATACTGGTATCCCTTGAGCACAAACTAAAAGTGAAATCAGGTAACCCCGACGCCAGGATAGGCGAGTATTTCGACCTAATTGCCGGAACAAGTACCGGCGCATTATTAGGTGCTGCATATATATGTCCTAACAAACAAGGAAAGCCAAAATTTTCAGCCCAGCAAGCTGTCAACTTCTACCTTAAGAATGGACAAACAGTATTTGGTTCGGGATCTTGGCCCTACCTGGGAAAATTGAGATTAATAAGGAGCGAAAAATATACTACGAATGAACTCGAAAGGAGTTTAAAGAAGTACTTTGGCAAAATAAAACTCAGCGACTTACTAAAACCCTCCTGTTTTGTTTCGTATGACATCCAAATACGCGAACAAATTATTTTTAGGCAGCACTCTGCAATCGTGAGAAATGAGGACTTTTTGGTAAGAGATCTGCTTCGGGGCTGCACCGCTGCACCTACTTACTTTGAACCAGCACGCATCTATTCACTGCCACCGAAAAATAAAAAGTATGTCCTGATAGATGGCGGCATGGTAGCCAGCGATCCAGCTTTATGTGCCTATTCAGAGGCAATCAAGTTTGATGGTGTCTGCGGGATTAAGGACATGATTATTGTATCCCTTGGCACGGGAAAACAACTAAAAGGCTACAAATACAAAGAAGTTAAAGATTGGGGTATTTTTAACTGGGCAAGGCCCGCCATCGATATCGCAGTGAATGGCGGAGCTCAAATGACGCATTACTACCTGAAACAAATTTCCTCTACTGCAGAAAATACCAAGTACTATCGAATTCAGCCAAAACTTTATAATGCCGATTCAGCAATGGATAATGCCTCACCAGAAAACCTGAGGAAACTTAAGAAATCGGGACAAAAAAATGCCGAGAATTTTGACCATCAGCTAGAAGAAATTGCTACGATATTAGTAAATAACAAAGGTAGTCATAGATATCATTAATACTATAGATAACGCAAAATCAGCTTCAGAGATCCATTACAGATAAAAAATATATTGAGGTCTGCTATTTTCCAGTATTCAGATGTTTTTCTCGTACCTGATTAATCATTCCACCAACTTCCAGCACTTCGAATTCATCCTTCGACAAATCAGACCGCAGCTTAATGCTCTCTCCAGATGACTTAATCAGCAGTTTTACAGAGTTACTGGACTTCAACTGCACTATTGGCTCGTCAATCTCCAAGATTGCACCCTGCTCAAGTCGATCATAGTCATTAAGGTTTTCAAAAAGTAGAGGTAGCACACCAAAGTTAATGAGATTGCGTCTGTGAATACGAGCCATACTTTTTGCGATTATGCATCTTACCCCAAGAAAGCGTGAAGAAACCGCTGCGTGTTCACGACTGGAACCCTGCCCATAATTTTCGCCACCAACAACAAAACAGTCTCCACTCAATTTTATAGCGCGCTGATAAAAACTTTCATCAATACGGGAAAAGGTATAACGACTGATAGCAGGGATATTTGAACGCAATGGCAATATCTCGGCTCCAGCCGGCAGTATTTCATCAGTGGATACATTATCACCTGTTTTCAGTAATAATGGCCCGATTAAAACCTTCGGCAGCTTATCAAAGTTTGGTAAAGGTTTGATATTCGGGCCTTTAATCAGCTCAACTGTTACCGAGATTTCTTGGGGTGGCTGAAGTAACGGCCTTATATCGGGTAGATACTCCGGTTCTTGAAAGCTCGGGTAGTCCATATCCAGGTCACGAGGATCGGTGATTACACCTTTCAATGCACTGGCAGTGGCCGTTTCAGGGCTACATAAATAGACTTTATCCTCCGCGGTGCCGGAACGACCGGGAAAGTTACGCGGCACAGTTCGTAAGCTGATACGGCCAGTAGCTGGGGCTTGTCCCATGCCAATACAGCCGCCACAGCCAGTTTGATGTAGACGAGCCCCCGCTTCAAGCAACTTTGTGAGATCACCACTCCGGCTAAGTTCTTCGAGCAACTGACGTGAGGTAGGATTGATATCAAAAGAGACATCGTCGGCTATACGGCGACCAGAAACTATACGTGCCGGTATGGTGAAATCCCGCAGCCCCGGGTTAGCAGAAGAGCCTATATAGCTCTGATAAATCGGGCGGCCCACCACCTCACGTACAGAAACTACCTTGTCTGGACTGGATGGGCAGGCGATTAGCGGCTCAAGGTTTGATAAGTTAATCGTATCGTGTTCGTCGTAGCTCGCGCCCTCATCTGCTTTCATTTCTACGAAGTCGCTTTCCCGGTGCTGTTGTTTGAGGAAAGCTCTGACCGCCTTGTCGGCGGGGAAAACACTTGCAGTGGTGCCCATCTCCTGCCCCATATTAGCGATCACATGGCGATCCATCGCGGTCAGATTGGCTAGACCTGGGCCGTAATACTCAACGACCTTGTTCACACAACCCTTGACAGTCCGCCGGCGCAGCATTTCCAGGATAATATCCTTAGCACTGACCCATGGCGGCAACCCACCTTCGAGTTTAATGCCCAGCACTTTCGGCATTTTCAGTGCGAAAGGTACACCAGCTATGGCCATAGCCACCTGCAGACCACCGGCACCAATGGCCAGCATGCCCATAGAACCCGCTGCACAGGTATGACTATCGGCGCCAAGTAACGTCTTTCCGGGTATGTCAAAGCAAGCCATATGGACTGGGTGACTTACACCATTACCGGGACGTGAAAACCAAAGGCCAAACTTGCGACAAGCGCTTTGCAGGAATAAATGATCGTCGGCATTTTTAAAATCTGTTTGTAGCAGGTTATGGTCTACATACTGTGCGGAGACCTCAGTCTTGATTTTCGACAAACCAAGCGCCTCAAGCTCCAACATTACCAGAGTGCCAGTGCCATCCTGGGCCAGGGTCTGATCAATTTTTATTTCTATTGGGCAACCGGGCTCCAGTGAGCCGCTCACGAGATGGCTCTGAATCAGTTTCTGCGAGAGGTTCATAGACATAAAGGATACCCTTGCGTGAACTGGTAAGCTCCAGTTATGACGCTACTAGACCATGATCATTATAGTTCGACCTGTACTCAGTCGTACTCGCAGGCCTAGGTAGGCGTCTGGATGATATTCCTGGGCCTAATGCCAGCCCGAAGACTGAAAAGCACACTATTCAAAGCCTATTTAATTTTTTTAAGGGTGAACTGTTAATCATATGGAGGCTGCCAATTAATCACAGGCGGATGACCCTCAACTTCACACAACCAAATCACAGCATATACTTTAGGGCGAAAGCCTATTTTAGGGTCAACAAGCTTTATCCAGTCGTTAGATTGAAAAACTTTTCCACGAAGACGAAATTGCCCAAGAAGTTTTTTCCAGCTAGACATAGAGAGCTTGAGCGTTTCATTAGTGCCATAATCAGTGGCAATCCATAACTCGATGCCGTCGCCTACTCGTGCAAGCTTCGTCACTTCGCCCTGCCAGGAGGTTAGCTTATTCCTGTCGCAACTGACATACTCAGGCACGGCTAGCCGCTGGGCAGCAAGGTCAGCTGTGCCCACTAAAAACAGAATACCTGTGAGACTTAAATATCGGATATTTTTCATAGATCACACTATACCGGGGGGATAAATCCCCCCGAGTAGTTATTACAAACCGCGATAGGTGCTACTTTGCTCGTCTGCGCGTGTAGCCTGACCTTCCGTGAATTCATACATACAGTTATCGTCAGTGTAATCCATAAAATTTGTTACCGGATCTTCTCCATCAGCATTCCTTCCCCTGGTACAGGTATCCCGACCTACCGGGCACCCATAGGCTGCCGATCTTTCTGCCGGAGTATCAGATACATAGTCACCCCTGCCAAAACAACCGCCTTGGAATGTGTGATACAACCCTAACCAGTGACCAACCTCATGAGTCAAGGTATCACCTTCGTTGTACGGTGAGGCATCACCTCCGGGTACTGAGCCGGTTAAAATCACTACACCATCATCTAATGGATCTGAGGAATAGCTGCTTGGGAAGGTTGCCCAACCGAGCAATCCATCACTAATTTCAGCGACATAAATATTCAGGTCCCCTGCATCACCAACGCGCAGGGAATTCTTCATTGACTGTTCTGCGGAAGAATTATAGCCAACATTGTACCAGGTGTTATTTGCTGTCACCGACGTGGAAACCAGGTTAAAAGTAAATGGCGTGCTTGCGTAAGCGTCATTTAATACCGCCATTTGCGAATTAATTTCGCTATTGGAAAGGGCTCCATTGTTAGAATTGTCAGTGATCACATGAAAGTACACATCGATACTCACAGAGCCAACCGGACGTAGTGTGTGGCTTTCACTATTAATATCTGAACTCCCTCGCAGCGTAGAGAAATGCTGCTCTTTCAATACAGCCTCCTTGATTGAGGGGTGATTAGTACCACAGCGCTTAAGCTGAGTATTACTACTGGCATTCTCGATCGATGACACACTTTGTGCGAGCCCCACAGCGGGCGACGCTAATAAACACAGCGATAATGCAGTTTTGATTGAAATCGTGAAAGCAGTCTTCCTCATTACCTGATCCTTAATTTTATTATTAAATTGGAAACCCCTAAGAGCCCGCTTACCTTCCATGCTCAGATAAACTTTTGTCAATAGTACTAATTCTAAAATTGATGATAATGACAGCAAACTCTTTATTTAGGCGGAAACTTCAACAAAATAGGCGAGGCTTGTATGGAATAGCCCCCAATAAAATCAGAAAAAAATATGACCACCAATTAAGGTAGTTACAAGTGAAATCTATTTTCAAAAAAACAACACACCAACAATAAACACTTAGCACTTACATTAACCCTAAAAAATCAAACCGTTATTTTTACGCAAAGAATTATCAATGACAAAATAGAATTAATGCAAAAAATACCAAAAAATAACGAGATCACAATAAAGCAGTAATTTTACGAAGGGGATATAAAAACCGCAATCAAACCTAATGCCAGCCGATAATATTTGAACATGATAATTTTTAAATAACTCTCCATGCAGCTCAACCTGCAACCCTAAAACTCAAGGGTACCTTTAGTTGGGCGCCACAGATAACTGCACTTACTCTTCGCCAAGAATCTAATAAAGATTCCCCCCCGAAGACCAAACAAAATATATTTAATAGTTAGTGTTGATACTTGGCCCAGGAGGAAAGAAGGGGAACCAAACTGAAATTCTTAGATAACATAACTTTGCAGAAGCCTGATTCAGGCGAACAATTGCCCCCATTAAATTTCCGTTTGACGGGATGTGTGATTTATTTTTTTACTGAAGGAGGTTATTTCTTTGGTGTAGATGAGCGCTATCTATCAACAAGTGGGAAGATATCAACCGTAACCTCATATCAGATCACCTTCAACTTTAGCAATCCGAACGGTTTAACTGTATTGATAGCAGTATTCAGTAAGTCCACCTTCCTTCTCAACAACCATACCAGTCGGTGCTGAATGACCCGATCGAACGATTTGCAACTATCTGCTCAGCCGCTAATAAACACTAAGATTTTTTTAAGCGGTATCCAAAGTTACCCCCGCTTCTTGTTCCTTTCAGCTTCCTGTCGGCATAATTAAAGAGATGAACCCTACCCTCACCAGTCTTTGTCAAGCCAACCAACTTATCTAGCGATCTGATATATTGAATTGCTATCTGAGCGTCCAAACCACTTCCATCAATTCGACCATACTCTCGAGGAAAAGCATCTAAAAACACTTGAGTATCGATCAAAACCTGCCATCTATTTTTGGACATACTAAGAGGCCTAACCTGTTCACCGGTACTTCCCGGATCATCCAGGGCTGTCCCATATAAATCGGTGTAAAAACGAACAGAATAGACCTAAAATAG
>NZ_JALBWM010000015.1 GCF_023895975.1 Microbulbifer okhotskensis | reverse complement strand
GAACGGTACAGTGACTACGGGGCTATAGCTGCATGAAACTGTCCGAAGTGTTGTTCAAGGAAGGCCTGATAAATGGAGAGAAATTTGTCTCCTTTTCACGTTAAGTGATACCTATTCGCCTTCCTGATCAATAGCATAACCACCGCCACCTGCCATTTTACGGCAGATAGAACAATAGCAAGGGGCATAGTGAGCAAGCTGCTTTACTGTCAAGTTAAAACGCATCCACTCGCAATGGCAGCAGTCGGCAAGTTTCATCACAATTCTTTCAGAAGCAAAGGAGATTAGTAGGAAAATAAGCATAGCCCAGCCAAAGTTTGCCAAGTAGGGCGAGCAGAAAATAAATGCCGTCACTGATTAAACTAGAATGAGTACAGCCCCCATTATCAACTGTTGCGCATACTCAATGAATAATCCCATCAGGCACGATAAATGGACCGCCACAGAATATGTCAATGCATCCGATATGCAGTGGCGCCATGCCATGGAGGCCATTCGGTGGATTGATTATCGCAACGCCTCCAGAATACTTGATGTCGGCTGTGGTGACGGTAGAGTCACACACTATATTGCCGAGAACCTTCACCGGGGAAAGGTCATTGGTATTGACTTAACCGAGGACATGGTTCGATACGCACGTGAAAAATACGCAAGAGAAAAAAACCTTTTTTTTCAGAAAATGAGTGCTGATGAAATTGAGTTTGACCAATGCTTCGACATAATTTTTTCATTCAGCTGCCTGCACTGGGTAGCAGATCAAGCCAAGGTCTGGGATAGCTTTTACAAAATCCTCAAGGAAGATGGGAAAGGTATAATCGGATTTCAGGTTGGACATGAAAACTTTTGGGACACTGTCTCTGATTTCCAGAACAACTCTCAATGGCAGGCCCATTTTACCGGGTTTCGAGATCCCTATAATCACTATATTCTAGCGGATATGAAAGCAGTTATCGAAAGAGCAGGTTTCTACATCCCCAGAATGGATGAAATACACCATGTAGAAAACTTTGGAACACCAGAAACCTTAATGACATTCTTTCTGTCCTGGGTACCTCAATTTCGACATCTTTCCCCTCCAAAACGAGAGCTATTTGCTCAGCAAGTGATGGATGCGTACTACCAAAAGATATCACCCAAAATGTGCGAACGTGCGGGAGTAAGGATTAAAAGATATATTATTGAAGTTGAAAAATAGACCTGACAACTCATAGAGTTTGACAAATAAAACCACAAAAATACCGACCTCTAGAGAACTCTATAATCGAGCTTTAGCCTATCTATTTTTGAATCTTTCTGGAATATAGCGGTAGTGGCCAGTAATCTCATAGTCAAAAAGCACATCATCCAATTTTGGACCGAGACCAATATTATGGACTATCAATAAATTGTCAGATGAAGCAGCTTTTTTATCAGAAATCAACCCAATATGGGGAAGGTTACCCGGCAGCACCCAGGTGACAATATCTCCAGGGGCATAACTGGCAGCACTATCACTTACCAGTAAACTCTCACCAAACCTTGAAAAAAACACCTGTAAATTTGGCACTCGCCGATGATCAATATTGGAATCAGGCTTGCTGAGCCCCCAAATCCGCCTAGAAGGGTATTGATCAAAATTACGAGTCATATCCTCATGCACCAAGCGCTGCAAATCTATACCAAGAGCTCGATAGGTACGGATTACGACATCAGTACAAACCCCTATATTTTCAGGCACATCCCCATTTGGGTAAGCAATAGAATAATATGACCCATCATAAGTCACATCCTTTGTAGTTCTATCCAGAGCTGCATTTACAAAACGTCTCTCAAAGGGTTCAGCAATACAGTTTTGTGCTAACAAAATTACAAATATAAAAATCACCCTCATACCCACCCCCTTAAAATAAGGTTTCTATTTGATTAGATTTTGGCAGAAGAAACTGAATATTATACATTTCCATGATCAAAGTATTATCAATATCTAGTGGAGGCCAAAGCACCTTTTATCGAGAGCAAGGTACCTTCCAACCTGAAAACTGATAATTCGGTCTACCCCCAAACCCCAAACCCCAAACCCCAAACCCCAAACCCCAAACCCCAAACCCCAAAATACGGGATTTTAATATTTGCCCTTGGGGGAATCAAAAGCGCTGCATCTCGGTTAAGTTTACGTGCAAGCAAGAGGCGATCAGATTTCTTTTGCAAAAATTATAGCCGGTCATGATACTGAGCAATCCCTCTTTCCCCAGGAGCCGTTGGGTTATCTGTTCTAATGGCAGACCCTGCTCTTGTAACACCTGCGCTTCTCCGGTGAGGTTCAACAAGTATTCATATTTTTTATTCAACTGCTGCCAGCCATCCTCAACGACGCCCCTGTGCGGACAGAGGATAACGTCAAAAGAACAGTCCAGCACTCTCTTGATACTGTTTAGCAGGGTCGGTATATGCTCATCAATACGCAGAAATTTCAGGTAATTGGCAATATATAGATCCGCACTGAACAACCAGCCGCGTTCGGGCAGTAGATAGCAGGTCATATCTTTCGCATGACCCGGACTGAATAGCGGTACCACTTCCTCTCGTCCAATACGAAGATCTTCTGGCAGAGGCGCCACTTCGGCTTTTCCGGCTGTTCCCCAGAAAAATTTTTGCATGGGAGGGATACGGAATCCCCTTTCTAATATTCCAATAGTGAGGTCTGGGGCGGCAGCCTGCACCCCTGTAAGCTCGTGGATCGCGCCTGCGTTGCCGCTGTGATCCTCATGATGATGAGTGAGCAGTAATTGCTCCAAGTGTGTATTTTGAACGAATGGCTTAACATACTTCCACTGATTGCTGGGGCCTGTGTCGATCAGTGTTCCATTGAGACGATAAACTATGAAGGTTGTATTTACCCCCATATTAATTCGGCCAACCCGAATTGCATCGAGTCCTTGATAGTTAAAAGATTCACGTAGCGGCATAAACTCGCCCTTAGATAAGTTATATGTATTTGTAGGCGATTGGCATCACTTGGGAAATTGTATTTTCCATGAAAATGGATGACATATCCGTACCCCCCTATAAACGGTATTAGGTGATTTTGGATTGGGGAGCTGGATTCCGGCTTTCGCCGGAATGACGAGGATCGGAGTCGAGGCTACTCTAGTGCTACTACTTCGACGCCAGTATCGGAGTATCGCCAGCGCAGGTTGAACCCGCAGAGTTGCATGCCGTAGATGCGCTGTTGATCCATTTTTTGGTACGCGGGCCTTGGATCCTGGGACAGCACTTGGTCTATAAGACGTGGAAGGTCGGTACCCCAGTTATCGCGGTAGGCTTTGGCCTGTGTGAGAATTGGCTTGGGAATGGTGACAGGCATAGGCTGCGGGGCCGCACTGGCAAATTCGCTTTGTGCATCTGTAAGTGCATCGGCATAGGGGATATACGGCTTGATATCCAGTACCGGCGTTCCATCCACCAAATCTGCCCCGGCAACAATCAGCTCTATCTTGGGTGCCGTTCGCACTTCCAGAAGACGCACAACCGATAGGCCAATATTATTCGGGCGAAATGGTGAGCGGGTGGCCAATACACCCAATTTCTTATTGCCTCCCAGCCTCGGGGGCCGCACTTTGGCGGACCACTGGCCTGCGGCCTGATGGAATTGAAAAACCACCCAGATATGACTGTGCTGCTCCAACCCTGCAACTGCGTCCTCTGTGTCCATCGGTGGTAATAATTCGATACTGGCTCGGCTGGCATCGGCCAGCAGGGGTTGACGCGGTACCCCAAACTTTTCGCCGAAGCAGGAATGCACCCGCGCAATAGGCTCTACAACCATCTAAATCCCAAACACTTCTTATTAACTATTTATCAATGCCGCCGATACACAGGTATTTGATTTCCAGGTAGTCTTCAAGACCGTACCTGGAGCCCTCACGTCCCTGGCCGGACTCTTTTACACCGCCGAAAGGCGCCCGTTCATTGGAAATAATACCTTCATTGATACCCACCATACCGTATTCGAGACCCTCGGCAACACGCCAGATACGGCCAATATCCCGCGCGTAAAAATAAGAAGCCAAGCCAAACTCTGTATCGTTGGCCATTCGAATGGCCTCTTCTTCGCTGGAAAATTTATACAGTGGAGCCACCGGGCCAAAAATTTCCTCTTTAAAGAGTTTCATTTGGTCGGTCGTATTCCCCAGAACCACAGGAGAATAAAAACACTCTCCCATTGTGCTGGGGCCCCCTGCAACCAGAGTTTTCGCCCCTTTTTGAATGGCATCTTCCACCAGAGATTCGGTTTTTTTCACCGCTTTCGTGGTAATCATGGGTCCTACATCAATACCGCTGTCAAAGCCATTACCCAAAGACAGCTTGTTAGCTGCTTCAGAAAATTTCTGTGCAAATTCTTCGTAAACGCCTTCCTGTACAAAAATACGATTGGCGCAAACGCAAGTCTGACCCGCGTTACGGTATTTACACACAATTGCGCCTTTAACCGCTTCATCAATATCTGCATCATCGAAAACGATAAACGGCGCATTGCCGCCCAATTCCATCGAGGTCTTTTTCATGGTTGCCGCACACTGCGCTTGCAGCAATTTACCGACTGCAGTGGAACCGGTAAAAGTAAATTTGCGCACCATGGGATTGGATGTCATTTCAGCACCAATCGCCGGTGCTTTTTCTCCGGCGACAATATTGAATACACCAGCGGGTACACCTGCCTCTTCAGCGAGCACCGCCAGCGCCAATGCGGATAACGGGGTTTCCGAAGCGGGCTTGGCGATAAAGGGGCACCCTGCGGCAATCGCCGGTGCCATTTTGCGTGCAATCATCGCACTGGGGAAATTCCACGGTGTCACTGAGCAAGCCACACCCACTGATTGCTTGATCACCAGCAGGCGCTTGTCATTTGAAGGCGGACTTATGATATCGCCATATATGCGTTTGGCCTCTTCAGAAAACCACTCGACATAGTTGGCGCCATAGATAATTTCAGTTTTGGCTTCAGTCAGGGGCTTGCCCTGCTCCGCCGTTAAAATAGCGGCGAGATCATCGACATTGGCAATAATCAGGTCGTACCAGCGGCTGAGAATTTTAGCTCGCTCTTTGACCGTGGTATCCCGCCAACTGGGCCAGGCTTGATGGGCCGCTTCAATTGCTCGGCGGGTTTCATTCGCCCCCAAGTCGGCGATACTGGCAACCACTTTGCCCGTTGCGGGGTCCAGCACATCGAAGGTGGCTCCAGAATCAGCGTCGATCCATTGGCCATTAATGTAGGACTGACTGCGTAATAGCGCAGGATTTGTCAGCTTCAGCATCGTACTCTCCTTGTGGTGTCTTCCCTGGCCCCGCCGCAAACGGGATCACTGACTACGATATTAACCGCGATTTATTCCCGCGAGGCCTACTGCCTGTGGGATTTCAACCGATCAAAAGCTGCAGCATATTAGACAACTTTGCCAACCGACAGACTCCGCCGTCAGTTGGCTGGCAACATCTGCTGCCTTCGCTTATTTCTTCTTTTTCACAAACTTCATCAGGCGGCGCTTCTTGGCCTTCTGTCGGTCACTCAACTTGTTCTTTTTGTCCGCGTAGGGATTGGAGCCCGTTCGGAACTCAATTTTTACCGGAGTGCCTTGCAGTTCCAGTGCTTTCCTGAAAGTTTTCTCCAGGTAGCGTACATAGTGCGAGGGCACCTGCTCAGTCTGGTTGCCGTGAATCACAATCACCGGCGGGTTTTGTCCGCCAGCGTGAGCGTAACGCAACTTGATGCGGTGACCGTGTACCAATGGTGGTTGGTGCTCACTAACTGCCCACTGCAGAATACGGGTCAAGTGGTTAGTGGAGAGTTTGTCGGTTGCACTCTGGTAGGCAGCCTCGATGGACTCATACAAATGACCCACACCCGTACCGTGCAGTGCAGAAATAAAGTGCACATCGGCAAAATCGACAAAGCGCAGTCGGCGCTCCAACTCAGCCTTTACATAGTCGCGGTGCTCCGCTTCCAGCCCGTCCCACTTGTTCAGGGCGACTACCAAGGCACGCCCTGCTTGGATCACGCTGCCCATCAGGTGCATATCCTGATCTACCAGACCCTCGCGGGCATCGATTACCAGCACGACCACATTGGCGTCTTCCACCGCCTGCAAGGTTTTCACGATGGAGAACTTCTCCACCGATTCCTTAATATTCTTACGTCGGCGAATCCCGGCGGTATCGATCAGGGTGTAGGGCTTTTCATCCCGCTCGTAGTTGATATAGACGCTGTCTCGAGTGGTGCCAGGCTCGTCGTACACGACGACCCGGTCTTCACCCAGAAGGCGGTTAACCAGCGTGGATTTCCCCACATTGGGACGCCCAACGATACCGATCTTAATCCCGGTAGCTCCCTCGGCCTCCTCTTCAACCGCCTGCTCCGGCAAACCTTCCACCACTCGCTGCATCAGGGTGCGAACGCCGCGACCATGGGTCGCTGTGGTTGGGAAAAGCTCACCGATCCCCAGCTCGTAGAAAGGTGCCAGGGCAATATCCGGATTTACTCCATCAACTTTGTTGGCCACCAGCAGGGTGGGCTTGGAGCGAATGCGCAGCCGCTTGGCGATCATCTCATCGGCAGGGGTCAAGCCCGCACGACTATCGACAAGAAAAAGTACAATGTCCGCTTCTTCGATAGCCAGCATAGACTGCTCAGCCATCGCCGCATCAATACCCTCTTCGCCACCGGAAATACCACCGGTATCGATGAGTAAAAGTTTATGTCCGTCAATGTCCGCCTCGCCGTATTTGCGGTCGCGGGTAAGCCCGGCATAGTTAGCAACCAAAGCATCGCGGCTTTTGGTCAATCGATTAAAAAGTGTGGATTTGCCCACATTGGGGCGCCCGACCAGGGCAATTACTGGCAGCATACAAATTCTGGTTTTAGCCGAATAAAAAAATACAAAAGCCCGCGCGAGGCGGGCGATTTCAATTCACCTGCAGTGCAGGCTCCTTATGCGAGCCCTTTCGAGCCCTACGGCGGACAGCCTGTCCGCCTTTGTAATAGGGTGCGGTTATTCAGTAGCCGGCGAGACGCAGTGCCGACAGCTTGCCGTCATCCGACAAGACAAACATCAGGTCGTCATCAACCAACATGGGGATACGAATTGCATCACCATCCACCTGTTCGCGGCCGATAAACTGCCCGGTATTCGGGTCAAGCACGTGCAGGTAGCCTTCCAGGTCTCCAACAACCACAACATCCTGGAAGAAAGCGGGTCCACTTAACTCACGGCGCAACAGCTCGTTGTTGTTCCATACGATCTGACCACTGCCCACATTGTAGGCGTAGACACCACCGGAGGCATCACTCAGGTAAACATGGCCACCGCCCACAGCAACTTCATGGTGGGTAGAGGCATCGCGGGCCCAGAGGCCGCGACCATTGTCTTTCGACAGGGCAACAACACGCCCCTGATAGCTGGCGGCAAATACGAGATCGCCGCGCACAACTGGGGAACCGTCGATATCAACGACCCGCTCCAGTTCGGCAGTGCCCTGTGGTATAGCCACACGCTGTTCCCAGCGCTGCACGCCGTCTCGGGCATCCAACGCCAGGAGCTTACCGTTATCCAGACCGGCGATCACCATGCCGCCACTGATGACCGGTGCGGCAGTACCGCGCAGGGTCAACACAGGCAGGTTGGTATTGTGGCTCCACAACTGTTCGCCGCTAGCGGCGTCGAGCCCGACCAGTTTGCCATCGACAGTTTGCAGAACCACCACGCCAGAACCCACGGCGGGGGCGGAAACCACTTCACCAGAAACCTGGTACTTCCAGAGCTGGCTACCACTATCCAGGTCGACAGCGATGACAAGGCCCCGGTAATCCGAAACCACGGCAATGCCATCACCGACACCAACACCGCCACTCAAATCCACATCCAGGTCAGTCTCCCAGAGGGCCTGCCCGGTATTGCGATCAAATGCCGTCACATCACCATCACTGCTGGCAGCGACGATTCTGCCGCCAGCGAGGCTCGGCTGCAGCATGGCATAGCGTTTCTCGTCGATCCCTCCCACATCTGCAGACCAAACCTCCTGCAGAGAGACCGTCGAATTGATATCTACCAATTCGACGGGATCGACATCTTCCTTCTCTTCATTGGAGGCACAGGCGGCAAGGGCCACAGCCAGCGCCACTGCTGCAGTACGACCCGCAGCGCGATTCAGAAATCCCATCACTCGTCTCCCTCAGATACAGGCTCAGTTTGATTCTGTTCTTCAACACCCTCAACTGCCGCCAGGCTGTCGGCCTTCAGGCGCAAGAGCTGGGTACTACCCGCTTGCTCTGGCAATAGCTCACTCAGTGCCTGCTCATAGGCAGCACGAGCACCAGCACTATCACCTTTTTGCTTGAGAATATCACCACGGGTCTCGGAATAAAGCGCTGCAAAGGCCGGAGGAATTGTGCCCTCCAGTAATTTCAGCGCATCATCAGGTTTGCCGCGAGCGGCCAACACTGCGGCGAGACGACGCTTGGCAAGCAGTTCCAAACTGGTCTCATCGGTATTGTCGATCGCCCACTGCAGCTGCTGCTGGGCAGTTTCCAGGTCGTTGCTCTCTGCCGCAATCGCAGCGAGACGCAGCGCCGCCTGGCTGGCGTAGATACGCTTGGTAAAATCCTCTTTCAGCTGCTCCGCCACATTTTTTGCGGTGGTGAGCTGTTTATTGTCAGGCTGATTGTTGTTGGCGGAAGCAGCTTCTACGAAAGTCTGGTACAGGTCAGAGGCCGCTTCAGCTTTGCTGCGCTGGTCACCCTGCCACCATTGATAGCCAAAGTAACCCGCCAGGGCCAGCGCCACACCAGTCAAGATGCCCTTGCCGTTTTCCGCCCACCAGCGCTTCAGCGTTTCTATTTGTTCTTGTTCAGTAAGATGCTCAGACATTGAGTAAATCGCCTTTCCTGTGGTTTCTAACTTTCACGGCAGAGGTCTCCGCCCCCGCCTCCCTCAGTGTTTGCTTCAACCTTGCAGTAATACTGCCAGGTCTTTCGGTGCAAGGGTTTGCTGTTGTTGGTCAGAACGCAGGTGCTTCAGCGTTATCTGACCAATAGCGGCCTCATCTTCTCCAATAATCAATGCGTAATCGGCGCCGCTTTTATCCGCCTTCTTCATCTGGCTCTTAAAGCTTCCTCCGCCGCAGTGCGCCTGCAGGCGCAACCAGGGCAGCTCATCGCGCAATTGCTCGGCAGCCATCAGGGCGGCTGATTGTACATCACCCACCGCAACCAGGTAGGCATCTACCTGCTGCGACAGAGCTTCCGGCAGCACCTGCAGGGTTTCCAGCATCAATACCAGGCGTTCAACACCCAGGCCAAAGCCCACTGCCGGGGTAGACTTGCCACCCATTTGCTCCACCAGACCATCGTAGCGGCCACCAGCACACACGGTGCCCTGAGCACCGAGACTGTCGGTCACCCATTCAAAAACTGTTTTTCCGTAGTAGTCGAGACCTCGTACCAGCTTGGGGTTAATCTCGTACTTAACGCCGGCCCCGTCCAATAATGCCTTCAGCTGGCTAAAATGGGCAGCGGATTCCTCATCAAGGAAATCTAGTAGACTGGGCGCGCTTGCCAGCAGTTCCTGGGTTTGCTCATTTTTACTGTCGAGAATTCGCAGCGGATTGCGTTCCAGGCGACGCTGGCTATCCTCGTCGAGCTGGTCACGGCGCTCGCTCAGATAAGCGACCAGTGCGTCGCGATAGGCCGCACGGCTCTCTGAGTTACCCAGGGAGTTGAGCTGCAGTGTGACATGATCGCTGATTCCCAATTGGTGCCACAGGCGTGCGGTCATCACCAAAATTTCCGCATCAATATCCGGGCCTTCAATACCGAACACCTCGACACCAAACTGGTGGAACTGACGCAGGCGACCCTTCTGAGGGCGCTCGTAGCGGAACATGGGGCCGAAATACCACAGGCGCTGGGGCTGAATCAACAAATTGTTCTGAATGGCCGCACGCACGGTTCCAGCAGTGCCCTCGGGACGCAGAGTGACGCTACCGCCGCTCTTGTCGTCGAAGGTATACATTTCCTTCTCAACAATATCAGTGGCTTCACCCACCGCCCGGCAAAATAGCTGGGTCGCCTCCAAATAGGGCATGCGAATTTCACTATAGCCATAGCGGCTAGAGAGTTCGCTCAGGGTGGCTTCCACGTACTGCCAGGCCGGAGATTGTCCCGGCAGCAGGTCGTTCATACCGCGAATTGCGCGAAGCTGTTTCAACGCTGTTCCTTAATTTCTAATTCAACGATTCGGGGAGGCGTAGGAGACATGCACCCGCTACGCCTTGGCGATGATATCGGCTTCTTTCTCAGCCTTGGCAGCAGCCTTCTCTCGAATTAAGCGCTCCAAATCATCCACCAGATTTTCATTCTTAAATTTACGGTTCGGCTGACCATCTACGTAAATAGCGTGGCTCGGTGTCCCACCCGTGAGGCCGATATCTGCCTCTTTTGCTTCGCCGGGGCCATTGACAATACAGCCGATCACCGCCACATCCAACGGCGTGGTCACATCCTCGAGACGCGTTTCCAGTTCGCTCATGGTTTTCACCACGTCGAAATTCTGACGCGAACAGCTGGGACAGGCAATAAAGTTGATGCCCTTGTTTCGCAAGCGCAGGCTCTTGAGCAGGTCCCAGCCCACTTTGACTTCTTCCACCGGGTCTGCGGCCAGTGACACCCGCAGAGTATCACCGATACCGTCGAGTAGCAGGGCTCCCAGACCAATAGCGGATTTCACCGTACCTGCACGCAAGCCACCAGCTTCAGTAATTCCCAAGTGCAACGGTTGTTCAATCTGCTGGGCCAGCTTGCGGTACGCAGCGGTCGCCATAAAGATATCCGAAGCCTTGACGCTCACTTTGAAATCCTGGAAATCGAGACTGTCGAGAATTTCTACATGGCGCAGGGCCGACTCGACAAGCGCATCCGGGGTGGGCTCGCCGTATTTTTTCTGTAGGTCTTTTTCCAGGGAACCGGCGTTCACACCGATACGAATCGGGATATTCAAATCGCGGGCTTTGTCCACTACAGCGCGGATTCGCTTCTCCCGACCGATATTGCCGGGGTTGATACGCAAGCAGTCCACACCCAGGTCCGCGACTCGCAGAGCGATCCGGTAATCAAAGTGAATATCTGCAACCAGCGGAACATTCACCTGTTTTTTTATTTCTCCGAAAGCTTCGGCGGCCTCCATGCTGGGCACGGATACACGTACGATATCGGCACCCGCCGTTTCCAAACACTGAATCTGGCCTACTGTGGCGGCCACATCACAGGTTTCAGTGTTGGTCATACTCTGCACCGAGATCGGAGCATCACCTCCGACAGGCACGTCTCCTACCATGATCTGGCGCGACTTGCGGCGGACAATGGGAGATTCAAATTGCATAGGCTGACCTGGCGCTATCGCTGCTGAAAAATCGAGGAAGAGAGTATAGAGAGATTGGGCGCAAACCTACAGAGTTCGCGCCCATACTGAGAAGATCCGTTAGTCGCCGACGATCAGGCGGCGGGTGCGGCGGTCACCAATAGGCTGGCTATCGATGGTTTCCTCGCGGTAAACCACATGGGTTGCCTCAGCATTACCGAGCATCAATTCAAACGGTGCGCGCCCCTCCAGAGCCTTGGAGCTACCGGCCGCTTGGACACCGGCCAAGAGCACCACTCCTTGGGCATCTTTCACTTCGATCCAAGCATCCTCGTCAAAACGCAACCGCAGGGCACCCTGCAGGGCCTGGTCCAGGTCGGCCACCTCACTGGAGATAGGTTTCTCGGTGCCTGCATTGCGGACTTCTTGCACCGAAGAAGCGGTTTCTATCGTTTTCGATCCAGGTTCGGGCACCTGGGCAATCGCTGAGTTTGCTGACTGGGGGCCCGTCTCGTCACCCCTTTCTCCTTCAGACACACCAGCGACAGCTAGCGTAGTTGAGGCCTGTGCGGTTGGAGTTTGCACAACCCCTTCGACAGCTTCCTCTATAACAGGCACTCCGGGAATATTGACAGGCGTGCCGTACTTCCACCAAAACACACCACCGGCCAGCAACAGAGGTATCAGGGCCAGAAAACCATGACCGCGCTTCCGATCGGGATTAAACGCTTCGGCCTTACCCATACGTCTGGATTCCGCGCGTTTTGAGGGCTGTGGCCGGTCCCGATCGTAGGCTTTCAGGACCGGCTCGGAAGGAATCTTCAGTTCACGGCAAGTATTGCGGATATAGCCCCGCGCATAGACCACATCTGGCTGCCGGGCATAATTATCGGTCTCAAGCCATTCGACGGTATTGTCGATAATGCAAAGACGCTGTGACAACTCTTCGCGAGAAAGCCCTGCGGCTTCGCGCGCAGCTTGCAACATGCTGCCCGGTGAGGCCTTTTGTGTATTGGATGCCGCCTCGCCGCTATTGCGGTGCTCGGGACTACTATCCGTCATTACCACTTAACTCCTGATATTTCAGTGTCTCCGCAGAGTACGGGTACAGATTCTTCAACGCAAGCGCGTAACTGAGCTCCTTGTCACGGTTGCCAAATACCTTCTCGATACGAACCCCCAACCATAGTGACTGAGGGGTCTGCCGGCTTCTCTTGCCGTACCTGTCCAGGTACTGTTTGGACTGACTGTAATCGCCATCTGTAAATTTTAGCTCGGCCATTTCAATTAGCGCCAGGGCAAGGTTGGGGTTTAGAGCCAGTGCGCGGGAATAAGCCTCCTTAGCCTTTTCTATCAGTCCCAAGCGAGCCGCTGTGCGACCATAGTTCACCAGCGCGAAAGAGCGTCGGTTATAAGTGAGATCGGTGGAGGCGTATTCAAACTGCTTGAGGGCCTCCTTGTAGCGCTCCTGCTTGTAGAGGAACACTCCGTAGTTGGTGTGCGCCATAGAAAAGCCATCGCTATAACGCAGCGCTTTCTCGAAGTGAGATTCGGCAATATCCAACTCACCATCGACCTGATAAAGCAGGGCTAAGCCGTGATGCGCCATGGGGTTCTTTTTACCCAGCTCCAGGGCCTTATTCAGGTGGCGACGGGACTGTTCTCTATTGTCCGGGTCTTGTAAATAGCGAAGCCCCAGCTGTACGTGTGTCTCGAGCGCTTTTTCCAGATCGACTTCCTGGCGCTCCGGCATCCCGGTAGTGACACAGCCCCCCAGAAAAATGCTGAGCAACAGCGCCGCCAGTGGCAGCTTTTTAAATTTCGCGGACACTACATCACCTGTATTTTTATTTTGCACTTGTTAGCCCAGCGAGATTGCGCGGGTGTCATTCACACACCAAATGGTGCCGCCGCCAATCCCTGGACAAAGCACGCCCGCAACACACGTGAGAATCCGATAGCCTCCATTACCCTCCGCTGGTAGTGACATCAAGCTTGTATCGACATTTTCAGTGATAAATCTATTTCCGCCTCAGCTGGCACTCCCCCAAAACCCTATACTGCCGCAAAGCCCTATCAGTTTCAGCCCTAAAACCCAATCAATTCCACTTACTGACCATTTTTCTCCATTAGCCACCATTCACCGGTACACAAGTACCGGCGAATTATTCTGCAAAAAGTACTATCGATGATTACAACTCATTGCCCCTTTGATCTTTAGCTTCCAGCTGATTGCCATCGGGACCGCCATCGCGCGTGGGGAGCAGTGACTGAACAGCATTAGAGTCGACATTGATCGCATCCGGGTCGGTGAGCGTTCCCAGGAACGCCACCAGAGAATCGATTTCATCATCACTCAGATTATTCGCACCATCGCCATTCGCGGCCAATAGCGTTTCAGTCAAGGCTTGGCCACTGGGAGCAACTTTTGTTGCGCAGTCTTCCAGTTCAGCAAATTGATCCAGATCGCACATTTCACTGCTGCCGAAATACTGGGTTATGGACCCGCTGCGGTTGCGGTAATGCTCAATATTTCTCTTCAGGGTGCCAAACTGGCCAGCGTGTCCCCAGGGACCGGTGATGGCAACATTGAGCAGGGTTGGTATGCGGAAACTGCCCGCCCCATTGCCGCCCAGGTCGGCCCCATTGCCGCTCTCGTCCTTACCCGCACCTATCTGTGGATAACTTACCGCCCTCAATCCCTGAGTGGTAAAGAAGGCACCTGCATGGCAGTTGGTACAGCCCGAGTTACTCGCCATAAAGGTGATAGCTCCGCGTTTCTCCTCGCTGTCCAGGGCACCCTGATTACCATCCACATAGTCAAAGAATGGGTTATCAATAAATAACTGAACCGCCTCATAGGCCGCTATGGCCTCGGCAATCCGGCTGAAATTAATCGCGGGATCACCAAATGCACTGCTAAACAGGGAATCCCAGCTGGCACTGCCGAGATTGGCCGCAAGTATTTCTTCGCGGTAAGCAGTAAATCCACTATCGGAAGTATTGTCATAGCCAAACTGGGTGATATCGCCCATTTCTGCCGTATCGGTAACCGGGAAATGCGCCTGAGCCATCATCAGCGCCAGGCTGCCAGTACCCACGGCAGCCTCGGTATTATCGCTGACATCTCGAGAGTCCGTCCTCAGCCCACGATCAGTAATCGCCACGCGGTTATCCCAAAAAAGGCCTCGGGTCCAGAGCGCGGCATTGCAGGTAGGCGGAGAATTTCTTGCCACCAGAGGCACTTCATTCAAACCATCCGAGCGACCTGGTCCCACCAACGCCGAGTCAAGTGCACTGACTCCGATGGGCATGGAAAGATCATCACCGCCACAACCCATAGCGGGTTGGTGGCAGGATGAACAAGCGGTATCGCTGTTGGCACTGAGGCTTTTACTGTGGAACAAACGCATACCAAGCTCCACCATGGCCGGGTCTTGCTCACTGCGCACACGGGCTGCGAAGGCCCGTATATCCTCCAGGTGTCCGGCCATATTATTAAGCTCAAGCATGGCCTGCAGGCAGGAATCCAGGTCCGCTTCCTGCAGGTCCAGCGCACTTCGCGCATTGTTGCACTCGGTAAAGTTGGATATTCGATCATTGTCCACGTCAATATCTGCACCGCTGCTCAGACCACCATTGGTGTTGTTCAGCAGGGTCTTTGCGCTGACACGGGCCGCCTCAATATCGCTGTCGAGATCGCCTGCGATTACTGAGTAGCTGTATTCGGTATTGACCGTCAGCCCCTGATCAACGAAATAGTGATCACTGGTTTCAGCGATTTTTTCGCTGCCGCGATAAATCGAATAGGTTAAACCATCACGCTCCCAGGAGAGACCGATACTGGTACCGGAAAAAGCGTTGCCAATTAGCTTTGACGGAGCGCCACCCTGCCCCGAGTCAGTTCCAGTATCATCATCCGTGTCCGTATCAGTATCACCACCTGTGTCAGCATCAGAGCCGTCATCATCACTGTCGGTATCCCCACCGGCATCCGTATCGCCACCGCCCTCATTCACTGCAGTATCCGATGATGAACTCTCATCGCCACCCGAAGAACCCGAACTGCAACCCACTGTCAGCAAAAAAAGCGGCAGGATCAGCAGTCGCAGCAGTGCCACGAAAGACCCATCTAAAATTTGTCTCTGAATTTTCATAAAACCTGACCGACCCCACCAATAAAAATCATTTCGAAAAGTTCTGGACAAGTAATAGACAGGCTAGTGCCCCAATCGGCACCAAAAGCTAATCTTCCCGAGAATTCCATGGCGCCTTACAACAGCACGCTTACAGCCACGAATATGGGTATTTAACAGCTAGGTAGGTGCAGGCCCATGAATCGGCACTCAGCAACAGCTGTATCAGGCCCGCAAAAGCTATCCAGGAACCATCCGTGTGTTATTAAAAATTTATTGCTTCCGCAAACCACAAACCTGTTTCGGCACACTGGCGAAAATTCCGCGATTGTTTTGACATGCACAATTTCCCGCTGCCAGCTACAAACCTGAATAACGCAATTGCCGATTCCACAGTATATGTATGCAATGAAGGTAGCGTTTTTGGGGGGACTGTTCTGTAGAAAGTGTCGCAAAGCACTGTCGTTGCTGCAGTAATCTCAGACGGTGAGAATCACCTCATATTTCAAAATAGGCACACAGCACGGTGACAGTGCCAACCAGTGCGTAGTTTTAGAGTGGTGGTTAATTTACGGGGCAGGCTGTTTCCAGAACATAATCACTTCCGGCATCACTCGAGGGATCATGGAGGATAAAAAAACCGCTCGCCTCCATGCCCCTCAATGCCATTTCTAACCTGCTATTTCGCTAAAGATAAAAACAGGTGGAAGTTACAGGCTTAGCCCATTCTGATCTTTTGCATCCAACTGCCGGCCATCAGGGCCACCATCTCGAGGCGGGATTAAGAATTGAATCTCATTAGAGTTTGCATCGGCAGCATTTGGATCGGTAAGCGCGCCTAAAAATGTCACAACGTGATCAATTTCATCATCAGATAAGCGGTTAACGCCCCCACCATCATTTCCATCGAGAATATCCAGTGAGTGGGTCAAACCATTGGGGGCCAGCTTACTGGGACAATCTTGCAGGTCTTTAAACTGCTCAAGATCACACATTTCACTATTGTCAAAATATCTGGCAATAGAAGCTCCGTGATCACTGTAATGCTCAACATTTCTTCGGAGAGTACCGAACTGACCGTTATGCCCCCAAGGGCCGGTGATTGCAACATTCAGCAGGGTTGGGGCGCGGAAGGCCCCAAAACCCAGGGCTCCCTCTCCCCCCCAAATCCGCTCCACTACCATCCTCATCAGTACCCACTCCAATCTGAGGATAATTGGCGGCCATGACTGTTTCCTTGGTGAAGAAAGCCCCCATGTGACAGAAGGTACATCCAGCATCCTTTGACATAAATGTGATGGCACCGCGCTTTTCTTCATCACTGAGTGCATCCGAGTTTCCCCCGACATATTCAAAAAACGGGTTATCGATAAATATTTGTACTGCCTCATAAGCGGCCATGGACTGTGCAATACGACTGAAGTTAATTTCAGAATCACCGAAGACAGAAGTGAACAGGGGCCCCCAAGCTTCAACATCCAGATTCGCTGCTAAAATATCTTCCCGATAGGCAGTGAAATTATCATCAACGGTATCATCATAACCGAACTGGGTGATATCCCCCATCTCCGGCGGGGCTGTCACTGGGAAATGCGCCTGCGCCATTAACAGCGCCAGGGAACCAGAGTCTACCGCTTCGTTTGTATTTCTGGTGACATCGGTTGAATCTGTCCGCAGGCCTCCATTAGGACTCATAGAAACACGGTTATCCCAAAACAAGCCGCGACTCCAAAGTGAGGTATTACAAATTGCCTGGGAGTTTCTCGGCACAATAGGTATTTCATTAATACCATCAGATCTGCCTGGTCCAAGCAGGGCAATATCCACTGCATCAACCCCGACAGGCATTGAAAGGTCATCTCCACCGCAGCCGACTGCCGGGTGATGGCAGGAGGAGCAAGAGGCATCCTCATTGGCACTCAAAGATTTGCTATGGAATAGGCGCATACCCAGCTCCACCATAGCCGGGTCTTGCTCACTGCGGACACGCGCGGCGAAAGCCAGTATATCCTCTACATGAGAGACCATGCGGTTAAGTTCAAGCATGGCTGCCAAGCAGTTATCCAAATCGTCCTCCAGTATATCCACAGCAGAGAGGGCATTGTTACACTCTGAAAAACTATCTATGCGCTCATTTAAAACCTCGTCTTCCGTGCCATTATTCAAACCACTATTTGTATCTTTAACCAGTGTTGTAACTATGACTTGAGAAGCCTCTGCCTCACTTGCCACATCAACTGCATTCACCGAGAAAACATACTCAGTATTCACTGAGAGGCCCTGGTCGACATAAAAGTTATTACTGGTTTCCCCTACCTTTGTGCCATCCCGATAGATGAAGTAGGTTTCCCCATCTCTCTCCCAGACAAGACCGACTGCAGTTCCAGAGTAGGCATTACCAATCAACTCTCCAGGCCCACTACCTTGTTCTGTGTCTGTGTCTGTGTCTGTGTCTGTGTCTGTGTCTGTGTCTCCATCAGTATCAGAATCATCTCCACCGTCAGTTTCTGTGCCGCCATCGGATCCAGAGCCATCATCGCTCCCAACAGCATCCGTCGGTGAATCATCATCACTACCGGACAACCCCGAGCCACAACCACTCAATACTAAAAATACAGATAGGAAAAAGAGCCGCAATAAGCCCCTAGGCAACTCACTTAAATCCAATTTCTGAGCATTCATCAATTTAACAGTCCCTTCCATTCATTTTAAAATCTGGACTGTTAACGCTTTGTCAGGTGGTTTAGTTGACGCCAATGAAAAAAAATTGGAAAAGTGCGAAACAGTCCAGACGCAAAAGCAACGGCTGTGGAGAAGGAGACAGAAGAACTGAAGATATTATCTTCTACCGTTACTGCAGTTGAGCACCGCTCAGGACGACAGAAGCTGCAGGGGGCAACCCGGGCCTTTGCTGGCAATCAGCTATAAAGGCCCTGGATCGGTATGGCAATCAGCCAACAATACGGACAGGGCGTTCAGCGTTGCGGTAGCGTTCGGAGCGGCGGGTACGATCATTAACATTGCCGGCCAGCTGGCCACAGGCTGCATCAATATCATCGCCACGAGTCGTTCTCACCGTAACGGTATAACCTTTGTCGAGCAAAATCTGTTGAAAGCGTCGCAACGCGTTGTTACTCACTCGCTGGTAATCAGACAATTCAAAGGGATTGAACGGAATCAGGTTAATCTTTACTGGAATATCCCGTAGCAATTCTGCCAATTGTTCGGCGTGCTCCGGGCGATCGTTGACCTCGCGCATCAGCGTATATTCGATGGTCATTTTACGGTGGGTATCCGGCATATTCTCAATATAGCGTTTGGCAGAATCGAGCAATACCGCAATCGGATATTTTTTATTAATCGGCACCAATTCGTTGCGTAATTCGTCGTTAGGTGCGTGTAGGGAAATCGCCAGGCTTACATCGGTGACAGCGGCAAGGCGGTCCAGTGCGGGCACCACGCCGGAAGTAGACAACGTTACACGGCGTTTGGAAATACCGTAGGCGTTGTCTTCCATCATCAGATTCATGGCATCGACCACATTATCGAAATTGAGCAGGGGTTCACCCATGCCCATCATCACCACGTTAGTCACCTTGCGCGGGCCTTTCGGATCTAACTGGCCGAAAGATTTACAGGCGATCCAAACCTGTCCAATTATTTCTGCTGCGGTTAAATCGCGGTTAAATCCCTGTTTACCGGTCGCACAAAAACTGCAGTCCAGGGAACAGCCCACCTGGGAGGAAACACACAGTGTGCCACGATCCCCATCGGGGATATAAACCGTTTCGATGGCATTACCACCGGAAACTTCAATCAGCCATTTGCGCGTGCCATCGGCGGAATCCCACTGATTGAGCACTTCCGGTGCGCAGACTTCAGCCACCTCTACCAGCTTTTGACGCAGGGCCTTGCTGACATTGGTCATCTCAGCAAAATCATCGACCCCGTTTTGGTGAATCCACTTTAAAACCTGAATAGCGCGAAAGCGCTTCTCGCCTAATGATTCAAAAAAGGCGGCCAGCTTTTCTACAGAAAGGCCGAGCAGGTTGGTTTTCTCAGTGGTCATTCAATTCACCTCGGGGAAGCGTTGCACCGGTCCAAAAGGACCAGTGCGATTCAAGTCGCGATTAAACGCGCGGGCAGATTTCGCCATCGGCGAAGAAATAGCTTATTTCGCGGGCAGCGGACTCTGCTGAGTCAGAACCGTGTGCAGCATTGGCATCGATACTGTCAGCGAAGTCAGCACGAATGGTGCCGGCAGCAGCTTCTTTAGGGTTGGTAGCACCCATCAAATCGCGATTTGCCAGGATCGCATTCTCACCTTCCAGAACCTGTACAACAACGGGACCAGAAGTCATGAAGTCAACCAGAGCTTTAAAAAAAGGACGCTCTTTGTGCTCTGCGTAGAAACCTTCAGCTTTTTCGCGGGACAGCTGTTGCATTTTCATGGCAACGATGCTCAGGCCAGCTTTCTCAAAACGGCTCTCGATTTCACCGATGACATTTTTGGCTACTGCGTCCGGCTTGATGATAGAAAGAGTACGCTCCAGGGCCATGCTTATCTCCAAATTAATTTTTTATAACTGAACTTACATACAGAAAGAGCAACCTGCACAGTTGCTCTTCCCTAATATTCCTTTCATACCCGCAGGGGGTACTCAATTTTTGATCACCGCATTTCGCGGCCGGCGGATTATACGGGGTATTGATCGACTTTTGTACTCTATTACCAATAGTCGCAGCAGTACCCGGCTACTCCTGCTCTTCGATCCAGGCAGCCTGGATGGCCTCGAGGATCTTTTCGCCGCAGCGGCTGGGATCATCGTCAAACCCTGGCAATGCCATTACCCAGTTGCGCAGGTCAACGAAGTTCACCGTGAGCGGGTCCACATCCTCGTGAGCTTCGCAGAGCTCTATGGCAATATCGTGAATATCAGTCCACTTCATGAATCGGCTTCCTCAGTGCGCGCGGAGTCAGTGCTTTTCCGAAACCTGGTTGATGGTGTATTTGGGAATATCGACTACAAGGTCTTCATCCTCAACGATCGCCTGACAGGACAGTCGCGATTCGGGCTCTAGCCCCCAAGCTTTGTCCAACAGGTCTTCCTCTAACTCATCGGGTTCTTCCAAGGAATCAAAACCCTCACGCACGATCACGTGACAGGTGGTGCAAGCACAGGCCTTTTCACAGGCGTGCTCTATCTCGATATCGTTAGCCAACGCAGCATCAATAACGCTGACGCCGCTGTCCACTTCTACCACTTTGCCCTCGGGGCACATTTCCGGGTGGGGTAAAAATACTATCTTCGGCATGGGGTGCTGAACCTCTATGGTCTCAATCCGACGGGGAGATAACGACTACTCCCCGGCCGCGGGCAGCGCAAAATCTGCGCCTGATCATGGTTATTTATCAAATTCATCCAAGCTGTGGCCCTGCATGGCACGCTGGATGGAAGCATCCATACGACGTGCTGCAAAAGGCTCTGACAGCTTGTTCAAAGCCTCCATCCGTCGGCGAATTTCCTCTGCGTCGCCGCCGTTGTGAGCCAGACGCAAGCCCTCCATCGCATGTTCCAGCTCGTTCAGTTCACGTTCATCAAGCAGCTGGGCACCGTTCTCACGCAGGGCCACCAGCATACTCTCAAGGGTTCTCTCCGCTTCCACCTGCGCCTCGCGTAAAGCGCGCAGTGCGATATCTTCAGCGGCATGGGTATAGGATTCCTGCAGCATCCGCGCAATATCCTTGTCCTCCAGGCCATAGGAGGGCTTGACGGTAATATCTGCACTGACACCGCTGCTCTTTTCCATCGCCGCCACCGACAGCAGGCCATCGGCATCCACTTGGAAAGTCACGCGGATATGGGCCGCACCGGCCACCATTGGGGGAATGCCGCGCAATTCAAAGCGTGCCAAAGAGCGGCAATCACTAACCAGCTCACGCTCACCCTGTACCACGTGAACCGCCATGGCGGTCTGGCCATCTTTAAAGGTGGTGAATTCCTGGGCCTTGGAGACGGGGATCGTGGTATTGCGGTCGATGAGTTTCTCGGTGAGGCCACCCATGGTTTCGATACCGAGAGACAGGGGGATCACATCCAGAAGCAGTAGCTCTTCACTGGATTTATTGCCTACCAGCACATCGGCCTGCAGCGCTGCACCAATGGCAACCACTTGGTCGGGGTCAATTTCCGCATGGGGAGCGCGGCCAAAGTGATCTTCAACTCGCTCGCGAACCCGCAGGGTACGGGTAGACCCCCCCACCAACACCACTTCCTGCACCTCATCGGCACCGATACCAGCGTCGCGCAGGGCGCGCTTACAGGCCCGCAGGGTCTTATCGATCCAGGGGTCCAGGAGTGAGGCCATGGTGGCGCGGTCGAGTACATCTGACCAGCTCCCATACCGTACTTGTGCCTGTTCAGCACCGGTCAGGGACTCTTTTGCCGCACAGGCAATATCGAGTAATGAGCGCTGGGTGGCAGCATCTAGATCGGTTCCCACGCCAGCCTGTTCGGCGATCCAGCCTGCAATTGTGCGGTCGAAGTCATCGCCACCGAGAGCTGTATCACCACCGGTGGAGAGCACTTCAAAAACGCCCCGGGACAGGCGAAGGATAGAAATATCAAAGGTTCCTCCACCCAGGTCATAAACGGCGATGACCCTCTCCTCGCCTTTATCTAGCCCATAGGCAACGGCGGCCGCTGTGGGCTCATTGAGCAGACGCAGGACTTTCAGCCCGGCCAGTTGCGCCGCGTCCTTGGTGGCTTGACGCTGGGCGTCATCAAAATAAGCCGGCACGGTAATTACCGCGCCATCCAACTCTCCACCGCTTTTACCATAGAGGGCTTCGCGACCCCGGGCAGCCAGTTTTTTCAGGATTTCAGCGGACACCTGGACCGGGTTCACCGGCCCGGCAGCCGTTTCAATTGCCGGCATGCCACTGTTGGAATCGGCAAAATGATAGGGTAACTGCTCACCGAAACTCTTGATATCTGCTACACCGCGCCCCATCAGACGTTTGATGGAAATCATGGTGTTATAGGGGTCCTCTGCCGCCCGAGCACGGGCCTCTGTACCGACCGTAATTGTATCCGCCCCGTAGTGCACTGCAGATGGCAGGATCACGTCTCCGCACTCATCGGCGATGGCTTCAGCCGATCCACTGCGAACCGTTGCCACCAGGGAGTTGGTGGTCCCCAAATCGATACCCACAGCGTGCTTGCGCTGGTGGGGAGCAGGGCTCTGGCCCGGCTCGGAAATCTGCAGTAATGCCATTATTTATCTCTTCTTTAATCGGGATGGCGAGGTACCGAGAACAACACGCCTTCTCAATCCAGCGGACTTAATTTGCTAGTTATTGAAAAGGTCTTCTTCCCGCTCGTCAATCTGATGCGCAAGCTTGACCAAGAACTGAAGCTTGCGCAGAGATTCTTCCGCTGCGCGCAGGCTCTTAGCACCGTAAGCCTCGGCAAAGCGCCTCTCCTCGGTAGAAATCAATCCCTGCACCTCGGTATTCAGTTCATCCAGTGCGGCTGCCGGGTCGGCCTGATCGCGCACTTCTTCTAACTGCTCACGCAGCAACATTTGCTGCATCAGGAATTCGGTATCGCTGGTCGTCTGCTCCGGCGGAACTTCTACACCTGCGAGCTTGAGTAGATAGCCCGCACGCTGCACCGGATCGCGCAATACGGTGTGCGCCTCATTGATTTGCGCTGCCATTTTTATCGCTAGCAGTTGTTCACTATCGGAACGGGAAACATATTTATCCGGGTGGAACTCGCGCTGCAACTCTCGATAGCGTGCTGCCAGGGTGCTGCGGTCTAGCTCAAAGGCAGGTTGCAGGCCAAAAACTTCGAAGTGGTTCAGGTTGGTTGCCATCTGAAATTACCTACTGGGGCGCAGCCCTGGAATGCGGTCGGGGCAGCTACATATGCACCCGTCCCTACATTCAGCCTAAAGTACTAGCTGGGCGATTGTCGGACCAATAAAAAGGCCGGCATGCTCAGCGCACCCGGCCTTATGTGGCGAGAGCGAATCAGACGTGAAAGCTCTCGCCGCAACCACACTCGTTTTTTACATTGGGATTCGTAAAGGTAAAGCCCTCATTCAGGCCCTCCTTAACAAAATCAAGCTGGGTGCCGTCGAGGTAAACCAAGCTTTTGGGGTCCACCACCAACTTGACGCCGTTTTGCTCAAACACTGTATCTTCTGCTTCCGCCGAATCGACAAACTCCAACACGTAAGCGAGACCGGAACAGCCGGCCGTTTTTACACCGACACGGATGCCGATTCCGTTGCCTCGCTTGGCCAGTTGACTTTGAATATGGGCCTCGGCGGCCTCGGTCATGCTAATAGCCAAAACAATACCTCCGCTACTTTAAGACGGAATACTTAACCTGCGGCAGATTCCTTGGTTTCTACGGTATCAGCAGACTCGCCGCGCTTTTCACGGATATCGCGAACCGCTGCCTTGATGGCATCTTCCGCCAAAACAGAGCAGTGAATTTTTACTGGTGGCAGGGCCAATTCCTCAGCGATCTCAGTATTTTTAATCTGCTCGGCTTCATCGATAGTCTTGCCCTTAACCCACTCGGTCAGCAGAGAGCTGGAAGCAATAGCGGAGCCGCAGCCGTAGGTTTTAAACTTGGCATCTTCAATGACCCCTTCATCACTAACCTGAATCTGCAGGCGCATCACGTCGCCACAAGCGGGGGCGCCCACCATACCGGTGCCCACGTTGTCCGACTTGTCGTCCATGCGGCCGACATTGCGGGGGTGTTCATAGTGGTCAATTACTTTATCGCTATAGGCCATGACTATTCTCCTAACTCTTGCGCGCGCTTAGTGAGCGGCCCATTCAATCTTGTTGAGGTCGACACCATCTTTGTACATATCCCAAAGGGGTGACAGTTCACGCAGCTTCTCCACCGCTTTGCGTACTTCTGCTGTGGCCGTATCAATATCCTGCTCGCTGGTAAAGCGGCCGAAACTGAAGCGCAAGGAGCTGTGGGCCAACTCGTCGTTCACACCGAGAGCCCGCAATACATAACTCGGTTCCAGGCTGGCAGAAGTGCACGCTGAACCAGAAGAGATCGCCAGGTTGCGCAGGGACATGATCAGGCTCTCACCTTCTACAAAAGCAAAACTGACGTTCAGGTTGCCCGGTACACGCTGCTCGGCAGAGCCATTGATATGTACTTCTTCCATGTCCTTGATCTGATCCCAGAAACGATTGCGAAGGGATACCAGTCGCTCTGACTCAGCCACCATTTCCTCTTTGGCAATCTGGAAGGCCTCACCGATGCCGACAATCTGGTGAGTCGGTAGTGTGCCGGAGCGCATGCCGCGCTCGTGGCCTCCACCGTGCATTTGGGCTTCTAGGCGCACACGAGGCTTGCGGCGTACGTACAAAGCTCCGATGCCTTTGGGGCCATAAATTTTATGACCGGAGAACGACATCAGATCCACTTTCACTTCCTGAAGGTCGATCGGCAATTTGCCGGCACTCTGGGCAGCGTCCACATGGAAAATCACTTTGCGAGAGCGGCACAGTTCGCCGATAGCGGCGATATCGTTAATAACACCGATCTCGTTGTTAACGTGCATCAAGCTCACCACTATGGTGTCCTCACGCATGGCCTCCTCGACCTGCTCCGGATAGACGATGCCGTCTTTACGCGGGGTCAGGTAAGTCACTTCAAAACCTTCACGCTCCAACTGGCGACAAGTATCCAGGACTGCCTTGTGCTCAATTTTGGAGGTAATAATGTGCTTGCCGCGCCCTTGGTAGAAGTGAGCAGCGCCCTTGATGCCCAGGTTGTCAGACTCAGTGGCACCGCTGGTCCAAACAATCTCGCGCGGGTCGGCATTGATGAGTTCCGCCACCTGGCGACGGGCATTTTCCACGGCCTCTTCCGCTTTCCAGCCAAACAGGTGGGAGCGGGAAGCCGGGTTCCCGAAATTGCCTTCCATCGTCAGCTGCTCTGCCATTTTTGCGGCGACGCGTGGGTCGACTGGGCAGGTAGCCGAATAGTCCAGATAGATGGGAAGCTTCATAGTCATACCGTTTCCGCTTAGTAAATCTCTAGTATCTGTCTGCTGGCCCCGTTTACGAGGCCCCAATTACAGGCCACCGAGTAGGGCGACCCGCTCTTCCGGCGCCTCGCGCATATCCTGTCGGCGCGCCACCTCCTGAACTTCAGCACGAGCAACCAAATTGGCTAGGCTGATACCGCTCAGGAAACTGTGAATTTGATCGCTCAAATCTGACCAGAGGTAGTGGGTCAGGCACTGCTCGCCGTTTGCACAATCAGCATTGCCGCCGCAGCTGGTGGCATCCACAGATTCATTGACCGCATCAATAATCTGCGCCACAAAAATCTCTTCTCCGCTGCGAGCCAGCCGATAACCGCCCCCGGGACCACGCACGCTGGAGACCAGTCCAGACTGTCGCAGCCGGGAAAACAGCTGCTCCAAATAGGACAGGGAGATACCCTGACGCTTGGATATATCCGCCAAACTGATCGGTCCGCGATCAGCGTGCAACGCCAAATCCAGCATGGCAGTCACCGCATAGCGGCCTTTGGTTGTCAAACGCATACCAGCTCCAAACTGATGTACAGCCCTTTTCCGATCGGGGCGCGAGTATGGAATAACCCACTACTGTAGTCAAGTATATAACCAAGTAAGACACTCGGGTACTCAGCTAGTCTGGCCGCCCCTTACCCCCCGAACGATGAATGTGGTTCTGGATAGCGGTCAACATGCCACGCAATATGCCCAGCTCCATATCATCAGGCCGCACGCGGCTAAATAGTCGGCGCAGGCGGGTCATGGTCTGGCGGGGGTTGTCTGGGTCGATAAAGCCCAGCTCGCCGAGCGCCCTCTGCAAGTGATCGAAGTACAATTCCATATCACCGACCTTGGCCGGTGGCCGATCCCAGTCCGAGTAACTCACAGGCTCACCCTTCTCCGCTTCGAGCGCCGCCATACGTACTTCGTATGCCAGTACCTGTACAGCCGTGGCTAGGTTTAGGGAACTGTACTCGGGGTTCGCGGGAATATGTACATGGTAATTGCACGCCTGCAGCTCTTCATTAGTGAGGCCGCGATCTTCACGGCCAAACACCAGCGCCACAGGGTGTGTTATCGCCTCGATCACGGCGCGCTCGCCACACTGACGCGGCGTTAACAGGGGCCAGGGGATACGTCGCTCGCGGGCACTGGTAGCCACTACAAGGCCGCAGTCCGCAACCGCTTCTTCCAAAGTATCTACCACAATAGCGCTATCGAGCAATTCCGATGCCCCGGCTGCTCGCCAAACCGCATTGGCCGCGGGAAACTCACGGGGAGCCACCAGATAGAGCTGACTCAGGCCCATATTCTTGAGCGCACGCGCCGCTCCACCAATGTTTCCGGGGTGCGCACTGTTTACCAGAACTACGCGCACATTGTTGAGCGCACTGAGCGGAGTCGTATCTAAAGGGGACTTGGCCATACTGAAAGCAATAATTCGGTGTCATGGGGGCGCGCGAGTGTAGCAAAAACCGATGGGAATCCCTACAATCGCGTCCGCCGCGGTCAACCTGCGGCCTGCTTTTTAACCACTTCAACCACTCAGTGCGGAATAGTTATGGAACCCATGCTAAATATTGCCCTGCGCGCAGCGCGCAAGGCTGGAGAATTGATCGAACGGGCCTGGGAGCGCGGCGACTTGATGCAATTCGAAGAAAAGGCGCGCAACGATTTCGTTACCGAAGTGGACAAGGCCAGCGAACAGGAAATTATTTACCACCTGCGCAAGGCTTACCCCAAACACAGTATTCGCGCCGAAGAAAGTGGCCTCCAAGAGGGCGCGGAGCCGGATTACGAGTGGATTATCGACCCCCTCGATGGCACCACCAACTTTATTCACGGTGTCCCTCAATTCGCGATCTCCATCGCCTGTCGCTACCGGGGTCGCATTGAGCACGCCGTCGTACTGGACCCCATCAAACGCGAAGAGTTTACTGCGAGCCGTGGCCGCGGCGCTGCCCTTAACGGGCGACGCATCCGCGTTTCCCAGCGCCAGAGCATGCGCGGTACATTAATTGGCACCGGTATCCCCTTCAACGGCCGAGCAATGGATAACATTGACCCCTATCTGGCCGCCCTCAAGGAGATTGCCGGTCAAACCGCCGGTATCCGCCGCCCCGGCGCTGCCGCATTGGACATGGCCTACGTCGCCGCGGGCCGCTTCGATGGTTTCTGGGAGATGTACCTGAACACCTGGGATATCGCAGCGGGCTCCCTGCTCGTGAAAGAGGCCGGCGGCCTGATCAGCGATTTCCGCGGTGGTGAAGACTACCTGGACTCTGGCAATCTGGTTTGCGCCACACCCAAGGTATTCAAACCCCTACTGCAAATCGTGGGCAAACATATGGGCAACTTACGTTAAGAAGGCTTACCACACCCCGGCGATCTACTCGCCGGGGTGTTATTTTCCCGTCGCTCCGCACCGGGAATTATCGCCTCCCGCCAGACACTCCCTCAATACCCGCGCCAACTGAGCCCGGTCAAATTTTTCGGGCAAGATCATTTTTGCCTCAGATAAAGCCTCATCTCCGACAAGTACCAAGCAAGTATCCTGGGCCGTCTGGTCCTGCTTGAGAATCCCCATCAGATCCGCCGCCGACATTCCCGGCACACCAACGCGGAACAGTACTACATCGGGTTTCTGGGTCCGCACCATAAAGATTGCTTCGACAACATCTGAGGCAATGGAGTATTGCAACTGCGGCGATCCCTCCAGCAACTTCTCTACCCGGCTCAAACCGGCGGGACGATTGTCCACCAGCAATAAATTACAGGCGGGTAATATTGCCGGCGTATCCACAGCACTCGAAAAGGACATAAAAGTTTCCGGTGCATCGATCATGGGAAACTCTATCCAAAATACAGAACCCTGCCCCTGCTGACTGTCAAAGTCGATACGCCCACCCATGGCCTCTGCCAATCGTTTGGCAATGGCAAGGCCGACCCCGGTGCCCTCGATATGCCCCTTTTCTTCTCCCAGCCGATTAAACGGCTCAAATACTTCCTTGCGTCGCTCAGGGGCTATACCTTTACCAGTGTCTAAAATATTCAAGCGCAGCCAGCCGTCCGCCTGAGGGGTAAAGTTGATAATGACCCGGCCGCTTTCTCGATTGTATTTCACCGCATTACCAGCCAGGTTGAGAACCACTTGTTTATAGCGCACCGGGTCGGCACAAATATACGCTGATTCCCATCCGAGGGGCTCAAAGGTCAGGCTGACACGGCGAGTTTCTGCCAGCGGCTCCAGCAAGCGCTTACATTCCGCCACCAGTTCGGCGGGGCGAATTAATTCCATCGACGGCCCCAAACGCCGACTATCTATGCGAGCCAGCTCCAGTACATCGCCAACCAGATGCAGTAAATGCTGGCCCGCCCTGCGAATTTCCGTTAATCGCTGGCGCTGATCCGCATTGAGGCTTTGATCCAACTCCACCATCTGGCTGTAACCCAAAATGGCATTCAACGGCGTGCGTAATTCATGGCTCAGGCTGAATAATAAATCTGCTCTATGGGCATTTTCCTCTCGCTGGAGCTCCAATTCCCGCTCCATTTGCGACAGTCTCTCGCGGCTTCCACTGACATCCTGCAAAACCCCCAACACACGCAGGGGCTGCCCACGATTATTTAACTGAGCCTTGCCACGACAGCGAACCCAAACCACACCGCCATCGGAGCGCCAGATGCGAAACTCCACATCCAAAGGCAAGCCTTCACGCACATGGTCCAGCATGACCTGCTCAACCTGGGGGAAATCTTCAGAAAAAATTCGGGCCTTCCACTGCTCGGCAGCAGAAAGCCCAATGCTGCGTATCGGACTCACCTCGTAACCGAGAATGCTCCAGCAAGCATCATCCAGCACCATTTCATCGGCGCGTAAATCCCACTCCCACAAGCCGTCGCCGACACCGGATAAAGTCTGTAGCGGGCGTTCGCCGGGTAGATTGGATAAATAGCGACGGGACAGAGCCTCGCTATAATCCGAACAACTGCCCACAACAATAATCTCACCATTGTCGGCGCTACTGACAGTACTTCCCCACAGGCGCAGCCAGCGCAGCTGTCCGAAGCTATCGTAAGCTCGGAAAGTGGTATCGAAACAGCCTCCCTTAGTATTCAGCCGGCGGCGCACCGCAATAATTCGGTCGCGCTCATCAGAATGTACCGCCCGTAAATCATCACCCGTCCACAGGGCACTCAACGCAAGCGGTGCGGTTTCTGCAAATAAAAGCCATATCTCACCCTGCGCACGTTGTGCGCCGCTGGCGGGGTGCCATTCCCACAAGCCGCAATCCACATCCAGTAACAAACCTTGCAGGCAAGCAGCGTGGCGGGTCAGCTGGGAAGCATCGAGAGAAGAGAGCTCATCATGGGTTGCCAACTGAAATTTCGCGTCAGCAGGATTTGCAATTAGTGATTCAGACACACGGGGCTCGATTTATTGGAGTTAGCTCATTAATTAATTACCTGGCTCATGCATCCCTGCCAATAAAAGAGCCTTATCTCCCCGAAGAAACCACACTTGGGAATATCGTCGGAGAGCCTAAACTAAAGCATTATGCGTGTTGCGCAAAGTGCGGGCAAAAAAAAGGCCCCGCAAAGCGGGGCCGCAATCAGCGATGATGAGAGAAAACGGGACGTCGCTCAGTGTTAATGGTTTGCCATAACCCTAAGAAACTCTCCCGAAATGCGGGTCCTCTGCCCCGCGAATAATATGAATGCAACAGCTATGCCAACTTCCCAATCAATAAGTTTCGCGGCGCTCTCCTAAAGACTTTTTCTCTGCCTTGATGAAAGTGAACCAACAAGAGCCCTCAGCCTAAACTTTCGCACCAAATAAATGCAGAGCCCCCCCAAGCCACCGACTTTTGTGAAAACACCCCCCACTCCGATAACTTTGTGCCGCAATTTTCTAAAGAGAGAGCTTGTAACTTGAGCGGCCTGGCGAGCATACCTCCAAGAACCCTATCTATGACCCCGCAAAGCCACCCGGAGCCGCTATTTAATACCAAGATTAAAGGATGAACACAGCCTCAACCGCCGCGACCATACGAAGGCGTTTTTGGATTCCAGCCATTCTCTTTACCAGTACAGGTTTCAGGGCCTTACGGCTGTCCCCATGTACGGTGTCACTTACGGCTACCATTGACATCAATGGCTCACCTTTCTCATGGTCACCGCACTTTGCGGTTTATCAATCTCTGCCGGCAATCATCGATTCTGGAGTCACAGGACAAGATTGTTATGTGGCAACATAAAAATTATCTACCAATAACCCTAGGAATGAATTTTGGCATCTGCCTAATACTCGGATTTATTACTGACGACATTCTCGCCACGTTCCTACTGGCTGGAGTCCTGCGCATTGTAGTAAACCACCACTCTGCCTTCACTTTAAGCTCCATCGGACACTATTGGGGGCAAAAAAATATAAAAGCAATATATCGTCTTGCGACAGCCCCCTATAAATATTTTTTCCTTTGGTGAGGGCTATCACAACTACCACCACGCCTTCCAAACTGACTATCGCAATGGTGTCAGATGGTATGATTACGAACCCACCAAATAGCTGATCAAGTCCTTGTGCTGGTTCGGAGTTACTAGAAAACTAAAGACGATTTCAGACCGGAAAATTCAGAAGGCCTTACTCGAAATCGAATCCGAACGCGCCGAACAGCGATTACAAAAGCGCAGCGAAACCCCAACTGGAACGAAATACTAAAGAAAGAGAGGCGGTTTTTTTCAACACCCTGAAAAAATGGCACAAAATAGAAGGAGAGCTTCGCAATCTCAATCGGATTGAACCCAAATCAAACTGGGAGTCTCACACCCTCAAAACAAAAATTCGAGAATTGTAATTCAGCTTGAGAATGCAAAAAATAAGATTGAGAATTTTGACAAAGCAACTTAATAAAACTTATGCCCTGGCTAGCGAAGGGAGCACACCAGAGAGCATGCAGCAAGAAGATTAACCCTGGCTCTACTAAATGCAGACACCTGAAATTGATAATAAATCAGCTTTATCTCTGCCCGGGCATTACTCCGGCGTAACAGAAAGTATGAAGCTCAAATAGCGTCACGGCACCTCAACCGCTTGCACCAGATATGGAGGAGGCCCTAACGTTATTTTTCGGCCACAAACTCGAATAGGTGACGTGACGGGCACGATGCATCTAAAAAGAAGAGCTTGTCGTCAATTGCCAGCTGAAATGCTGGCCTGGGTAGATTTGGAATTAATGATTCAGACACATAGGACTCGATTATCGATTTAGCTCAATCATTATCAGGCTCATGCACCCTTGCCATGAAGGAGAGCCCCCCGAAGCCTCCTAATTTGGAAATTCCACGGCAGACCCTAAACTACCGGATTATGAGCGTTGCGCAAAGTGCGGGCAAATAAAGTCCCTCGAGCGTAGCCACAGTCAGCGATGATGAAAGAAAACGGGAAGTTACCCAGTGTTAATGGTTTGCCATAACCCCAAGAAACTCAGCCGAGTTTCAGGCCTTTCGATCTGCACAAAATCCAAGGCAACCCTTATGCCAACTTTTAAAACTGTGTATTTAACTGACTCCACTCTTTATCCAATGTGTTACAGAAAATTTACGAACCATTGCGAACCTCACAATATGGCCGCCGCACCAGAACAATGCAGCCGCAACAAAGACGCTAGGGGTGGAACCACTGTTGGGTCTGAGCAGAATCGGGACCTCAGAAAATGGCCGGTGAGTTTTATTTCACCCCGGCACACTTAAACCCGAGGGTCACACACTATGAACACACCCTCAATAGACTCTACCGTCAAAAGAAAACGCTTCTGGCCACCCACACTGTTATTTGCCATAACAGGTTTGCTAGCAGTTATTGCTGTGCCCCTGTATGGCTTTATTTATGGTTACCACTGGTATCAATGGCTGGCATTCGCCGTAATGGGTGCAATGTGCAGTCTCTCTATCACCGCCGGATATCATCGCCTTTGGTCTCATAAAACTTATGAGGCCCATTGGTCCCTACGACTCTTGTTTGCATTATTCGGAGCGGCAGCGCTACAAGATTCTATTTTGAAATGGTGCGACCACCACCGCCACCACCATCAGTTTGTCGATAACAACGACCGCGACCCCTACTCCGCCAAACGCGGATTTTGGTTTTCCCATATCGAATGGATGATGTATGAGTATCCAACCAGCTACCAAAATTTCAAAAATGTGCAAGACTTACAGCGGGATAAAATTGTGATATGGCAACACAATAACTATATTCCGATCACCGTCACTATGAATCTTGGGATTCTCACACTACTGGGAATAATTACCGGCGATATTATTGGTATGTTCTTACTTGCCGGAGCACTCCGAATAGCCTTCTGCCACCACACTACTTTTATGGTGAATTCAATTATCCATAAATTTGGCAGTCAGCCCTACCGAGATGATGTAACGGCTTGCGACAATAAAATTGTCAACTTTTTTGTTTTTGGTGAGGGTTACCACAACTACCATCACGCCTTTCAACTCGATTATCGCAATGGCATTCACTGGTTTCATTACGATCCAACCAAGTGGGTCATTAAGGCTCTTAGCCTGGTAGGCATTACCCGCAACCTTAAAGTGGCTTCTCCGGTGAAAATCCAGAAAGCCAAGCTTGACCTACAGTTCAAGAAGGCACGTAAAAAGCTGCAAAGCAAATCTGCGCACAGGGGGGTTAAAGAAGCCCTACAGAGCGAATCTCTACAGTTCACTCATACCTTGGAAGAATGGGAGCAACTACAGAGCAAAAAGACTAAAAGAGGAGAAAAACTCAGTAAGTGGGAGCTAACCCAAATACAAACCAAGACAAATGAGCTTGCATACAGCTTAAAAATGCAAGGAGAACGACTTCAAGCACTGATGAAACACGGCCAGGAAGGCAAAACTATGGAAGCTTTATAGCCAAACCCCTGAAGAGCACAACACTACATCTCTGTGTATTAGCTCACAGCAAACTCACGCATGGAAAAGGCCACCCGTTCATCCACATCCTTTTTAAACATTTCTTCATCGAGGTTTTCGATAAACCCAAGCCGCTCACGTAAACCCACACCATTTGCAATCTGAATCGCCAAGCCTGGCCGCGCGTTGCCCTCCAGCAACAGGGGGCCTCGCTCTCGGTCGAGAACGATATCGCACCCGAGGTAGCCGAGCCCGGTCATCTCATAACAGCTCGCCGCCAGACGCACCAGTTCATACCAATCAGGCACCTCCAACGCATCGAAAGGCACTTCGGTATCGGGGTGCTGGTCAATACGCAAGCCGCGCATGACCGCATGGCAACTTCTGCCGGAGGCCAGATCGATACCCACGCCCACCGCGCCCTGGTGCAGATTGGCCTTACCGTCAGAGGCGTGTGTCGAGCAGCGCAACATGGCCATTACCGGATAACCGCGAAAGACGATAACCCTAACATCTGGCACCCCTTCAACGGAGTAGCGATCAAAAACCGGATCGAAATCCACTAATGCTTCCACCATTACCCGGTCGGGCTTACCCCCGAGACTGTAAAGGCCGCTATGAATATTACTGACGTGACGCAAAATATCCAGAGCTTCAACTTCTGCCCCGGATATCTTTTTATATTTGTCGCCATTGCGCCCAGCAATGACCAGGATACCCTTGCCACCCGAGCCCCGAGCTGGCTTGATCACAAACTGCCACAGGGGGTCAATAACATCCATCACCCGCTTGCGGCTCGCTGGACTTTCAAAAGCCGCAATCAACTCTGGGACCGGAATTCCCGCACTTTTTGCCGCTCGCTTGGTATTGAGCTTGTCATCGACAATGGGAAATTTCTCGCGGTCGTTATAGCGCGCAATATAATCAATGTTGCGCGCATTCATCCCCAACACCCCCATACGACGCAGAGTCAATGGCGAAACCACACCACCGCGAACCTTATTAACGATGTGCTTAACTGAAAACTGCAGCATGGGCCACTCCTAGCGAACCAGTGGCCGGAAGCGCATCAGCTCGCTGAGGCGATAACCGGTATAGTTGCCAACGACTAAAATAAACGCCAGCAGTACCAGCAACAATTCGGGGAAGTTAAACGTCCAGTGCTCAATATAGCGGTTGGTCATCACCCACCAAGCAAGTATCGCCACCAGCAGGCTACCTCCCGACTGTACAACGACCTCATAGGGGCCATCCTCCTCCCACACAATCGACATACGTTCGATGGTCCAAGCGAGAATAATCATCGGGAAAAACGTTACTGTCAGCGCCTGCTCTATACCCAGTTTGTAGCTAACCACACTGATCGCACCCATCAGTATGACCACCGTCACCACCACCGCGGCGATCCTCGACACCAATAGTAAATTGAGCCGACTGAGATAAAACCGCACCCAGAGACCGAGAATCAGGATCAGGGTGAAAATGGCTAAACCGGTAATCAGTTGCGTTTCGATAAAGGCAATGGCCAGCAGCACCGGCATAAAGGTTCCTGAGGTGCGCAAGCCCACAAACACTCGCAACAGCACTACCACCATGGCCCCAACAGGTACCAATAGAATCAGCTTGAAAATACTTTGCTGTTCAATCGGCAAGCTGTAGATGGAAAAATCCACCAATGCATCCTTCTCATCTTTGGTTCCGCGCATAGACACGTCCCGCGCCGGGACATCGTTGGCAATCACCGAGAAGGTCACCTGTGAATTGCGCCCCCCCTCAAGGTCCAGAAGGCTCTTGCCACCGCGCTGCCAGATAAAGAAGTTCTCTGGCACACCGGGCTGTCCGCTGATAGGCTCAAATACAATCCAGCGTTTGCCATCATAGACTTCGAGTAAATCTTCTGGTGACAGCCGACGGCGATCGTCTTCCAGGTAAAGTCCGCGAATCCGGTGAGCAGGAATATCTGCGGTCGCCAGAACCAGTAGGGCAACGTCTACCAGAGAGCGGTCGGTGTAGTACCGGAAAATCAGATTGCGATCCTGGTTTTCCTCATCGTTGAGTTCGAATAGCAACTGGGTAGTGAAAGATTCATCGTCAGAGGAACGTTCGTGGGCCTGCTCCACCAGGGAGTATATGGCCAGCCGAACCGCTTCTTGCTCTCGCGCACCGAGAAATGGCTTCTGGACATCGGTGCTAAGACTCAGAGGTTGCGCCAGCGCAGCGCCGGGTCTCTGATAAACATCGAGCTGATAGAAGAGGGATTGCGGGCCCTGTGCCGCGCGCCGAGACCAAATTGCCCGGTACTCATCGTCTTCGCGGGCGATATAAAAACCAAAACCGGAGGAACTGAAAGTTTCCCCCAGGATTTCCATATTGCGCTGCTCGCGCGGCAGGGTTAGCGCGGCCTTTACCGGACCGCCATCAGCATCGAAACCTACTTTGGCTTCAATGGTCCACACTGTACGGTACTCACCTGGCAACAGTGGAAAACCCAATTCCAGGTTTTTATAGGCTGTCAGGCCTGCTCCCACCAATGCAAGTAATGCCGCAATTACATAAACTTGGACTCGCGGCGACATTCGCCATTCCCCGTAAATCTGTGGTTCCAGCGGGAACCAAATTGGATAACTGGCCTATTTGCCCCCGGCTATTTGGGGTTGGCCCTGGACATTGCGCCGGCTCACATCGACAACGGCGGCATCTTTGAGGAAATTGCGTCCCAGCAGCATCAATAAATCAGTGCCACCCTCGTCTGCCAGATTGACCTCGACCAAGTGGGTGACGTGCCCAACGGTCAAATTGAGTTCCACTACCGGTCTGCGCTGGCTGTCAAAGCCAAGACGCTCAATACGCACATAGCGCTTGATCGGCAACTCTACGGAAACAGGCTCCGCTTTGCGCGACTGCACCAGTTGGAATCTGATCCAATCACTGCCATCGCGCTCAAAGGGAGTCAGTTTTTTAACCCGCAGTGTGGAGGTGGGTGAACCGGTATCGACGATGGATTCGACTACCAGACCCGGAGGCTCAACGGCAACTTCTTCTACCGATCCGAGAACCAACTTGTCTTTGGCAACAGGCACTTCGACTACTTTTTCAACTCTTCGTTCGATAACCCGCTCGACAACTTTTACTTCCGGTTGCGCACAGATCACCTCGGCAGGCTCAGGGCACTGCATCGTGACATCTTGCGATTCAACCGGTGGCATTACTTCCGCTGGCTGATCGGGACGATTCTGCCCCGGATACATCAGCGACTCACAACCGGCGAGTACCTGAACCGTCAACAATAACCACAGAAGGGAAAGTTTCTGCATACCCACCAATTACCTCAAGCCCCATTTCCAATGCCATTCGGACCGCGACAAGTTCGCGGTGTTCGCTTTATCTGACGGAGAATTTGGTCCCCGCCTCAGGCAAAAGGTCGATATTATCCCATGAGCCCCGCCACTGCACAGGAATGTCCGGTGAGTCGCCGATCTCAACCCCGACAATGTGACATGGACCAGATCTTTATCCGGCCACAGTGAAATACAGACTCAAATCCCGGACTCTAGCGACACTCTGGTGGAGGGAGGTTAGGTGATCAGTCCCGCTGCAGGCGTTGATCGATGGTCTCGAGAATAGCAATTAGCGCGGCGGCTTCATCTCTGCCCTTGAAGAATTCCTCGGCGATCGGCGCGATACCGCACTGCCCGGGGAGCGCCAACTCACCCTCTATCAACTCTTGCATACGCGGCAAAAAGATAAACTGCAGCCACTGTGGGAAGGTCAGGGTATCCACACAGAAAGGCTCGGTACTGGCCAGGGCTTCGACGGGTGGCGCCTTACCCTGCCATATCTGCAAGCTGCGCAGCTCAGCCTCCAGAAATAGGAGTTGATCGGCGATTTCAGAATAAATGGGTTGCATAAGTCTCAAAACCTTCTCATTCGCAGACGCGATAATACCCAATATATCCCCGTTTTTACTGAGTAATAGTGCAAACACTACTGAATCTTGCGATTAAAGGGCGGCAATGAATTGAGAATGGCCTGCCCATAGCGGCGGCTGACAACACGGCGATCCAATAAAGTGACGGTGCCGCTATCACCCTCTGCCCGCAACAGGCGCCCACAAGCCTGTACTAATTTGAGCGCTGCGTCCGGCACAGTAATTTGCATAAACGGATTGCCCCCCTTGGCCTCAATCCACTCCGCCAGTGCGGCTTCAATCGGATCATCCGGTACCGCAAAGGGCAACTTGGCAATAACAACGTGGCGGCAATAGTCTCCAGGGAGATCAAGCCCCTCGGCAAAACTGGCGAGCCCAAACAGCACACTATTGCCACCGCCATCGACAACTTCCCGGTGGCTGTCCAGCAGTAACTGGCGGGACTGTTGTCCCTGCATCAGGATTCGGTTGCGCCAGGTACCTGGTAGTGCTTCATAGACCGTTTCCATCTGCCTGCGTGAGGAGAACAGTACCAACGCCCCCCCTTTATCTTTGAGTAACGCCGGCAGAGCATCGATCACTGCATCCGTGTGTTGCTCCGCATTGCCCGCATCCACGGCCTCAGCAGGGACCTGCAGGGTCGCCCGGGAGAAATCAAAGGGACTCGGCACCACTTGGTAGCTGGCGTTATCTGGCGTTCCTGCGCGCATTTGCAGGCGGTCAAACTTCCCCAGCGCTGTCAGTGTGGCGGAGGTAAGCACCGCGCCATAACAGCGCTGCCACAAACTGTATTCCAGGGTTTTACCCGCTAGTATCGGCGAACTGCAAACCTCAAAATCTGTCGATCCCCCCCAGTCCACCAAGGTGATCCAACGCGCCTGAGGCAGTGCGCCGTCGGCGTCCGCTCGGGCGTAATTGGCCCATAGCATCAGATTGGCTTCAGCACGACCATACCAACTCCCCAGTTGGGGATACCAGCGCTCCAGATCCGCCAAAGGCACCGGGGAGTGGCCGTCTTCCATCATGCGTTGTGCAGTCTGCAACATTTTGTTGAGCAGGCTCTCCAGCTCGTCAAAGTCCTCGCGCAGTTTTTCCGCCAGTTGCGACATGGATTCAGGAATCACACCGCCTTCAAAACGGTGGCGAGTGGTGTTGCCGCGCGCATCCTCAAAATCACACAATTCTTCAATCAGCGGCCACATCTGCTCCATCCCCTGCTTGGCGGAAGTGAGTGCTGCAGGCAGCTGCTCTCCACAGCGATCGAGTTCACCGCCATCGCCAATCTCACCCAGCATCTGCCCCAGAGCCTTGTTCATTTGCTCCAGCCAACCGCTGGAAGCACCTACACGGCTGTGGTGGGAGAAATGGTTGAGCGCCTTATCCGGCAGGTGGTGTGCCTCATCAAGCACATAGATGGTCTCCTCGGGAGGCGGCAGAATCGCACCGCCACCGAGGGCCAGGTCCGCTAACAACAAATCATGGTTGGCGACGATCACCTGAGTCTTACCCAGGCTTTCCCGTGCACGGAAGAAACTGCAGTTAGTCACATGGGGGCAGCGGCGGCCACTGCACTGGCGGTGATCCGTGGTAACCCGGCTCCAGTCGTCAACCTCGATCGTATCCGGCCAGTTGTCGCGGTCGCCATCCCAGCTACCAGACGTCAGGCTGTCTGTCATTTTCTGGTACAGAGCAACGCTTTCAGGTTCGACTTGGGGCTGCTCATCTTCATAGAGGCCCAGGGAGAGGCCGGTACCAGAGGCAGAAAAGCTGGAGAGAAGCTGGTCCAGCTTGGACAGACAAAGGTAGCGGCCGCGCCCCTTCGCCAGGGCGAACTCAAAATTGAGGCCGCTGTGGCGTGCCACTTCAGGCAGGTCTTTGTGGATGATCTGTTCTTGCAATGCCACCGTAGCGGTGGAAATCACCAGGGTTTTATCCTGAGCCTGGGCCAGGGGAATGGAGGCCAGGAGATAGGCAACCGTTTTACCCGTGCCAGTCCCCCCCTCGACGACACAAATATGCTCGCCATTGGTTTTTTCGCTATCGCGCTCGCCACTAGAGCCCTGGACAATGGAGCCCAGCGAGCGGGCGATGGCAGCCACCATAAGCTTTTGCCCATAGCGGGCTTTTAGGCCGCGGCCGGACAGAAATTGGCTGTAGGCACCCTGAATGGCGCTTTTGTGTTTTTTGTTGAGCACGGGGAATGAGGTCTATTCGCTAGTGATTGGCGCAGGGGGCGCTATTATCCACTAAGCGCCCCTTCCCCACCAGCATTTGAACCCCTCCAGATCCAGTACTTATTCATACGCGAGACGGGATACTACCGGGTTGGCATAAGCCTGGAGGGTTTTGTCGCGCCAGCGCTCATCAATACGCGCCATACGCGCCTTGAATTTCTCTCGCTCCTCTTGGTGACTACCCCGCTCCCAGGCCTTTGCCGGGAACCCAACGGGCAGTTGCGGCGCGTCGCCGTAAACCATTTCATAAGCGATCATATTGGAGGGGTGCAGAGAGTAGTTACCAATTACCTGGCGATCTATCTCTTCGGAAAGACTGCTCACATCATGCAGTTCACCCTCAATCGGGGTACCAAAAGCCGCGTGAACATGCCCCTTGTGGCCGATAATTCCCTTACCAATGGATGCCAGATCCTCGTCCTTTCCCTTTTTGTACTCTTCTTTGTGCTCGGTAACGTAAATTTCCTTGGCCTTCTGTGCATCACAGGGGTCCCACTCATAAGAGATGGAAACCGGTACTATATGTAGCTTGCGCCAAAAATCGACAAAGGGTGTATCCCGATCTTTGGTCATGGCAAACATCGCACACAGCGCCGGGTTGGTGCGGTCCAATCCATCTTTAGCACGGCCGGAGCGCTGTGCGATCCACACATGCTCATTGTCATTAACGATGGAGTGGTAGATATAGTTCGACAGTTTTGTCGCCGCCTGCAATTTTTCCCTGCGACTGCCGGTACTGCGAATCACGGTAAAGCACTTGTTCAACTTCATCAGATCGCTGGCGAACTGTTTGCTGAGGAGATTGTCACCGATTGCGATTCTGGATGTCTCATGTCCTTCGAGAAACATGGCAAGGATCATCAGGGCCGGGTCCATAGCGATGTCCCGGTGATTGCTCACAAATAGGCAGGCGCGATCACGGGGCAGGGTATCCAGGCCGGAAATTGTGAGACCCGAGGTCGTGCGCTTAACAACACGCCCCATATACTTGCCAACAATTTCCTGGAAGTCCCGCACATTCTGCACCTTGCGCAATTCGAACCGCAGGAAAAGACGCACCAACCAGGCTACTGCGCCCTCTAACTGCGCCAGCTTGGGAACCAGGAAATGCGCTGCTGCGTGGGACATCTCCGGATCGGAGATCAATCTCTCTATAACAGCGCGTACTTCATCGTCGCGATAGGGGCGCATATCCTCGAATTGAGAGGGGTCTAACTCACTTGCTCTCATGAAACACTACCTGCCGAACCCGCCTCTGGCGGTTCGCACTTGTTTATTTTACGACTACAAACAGCCGGGATTACTGGGCGCAGAACATACCGGAAGCATCGCCCAACTGCCAGCACCTGACTTGACCAGATGATTGACTCCAGTGTTGAAATTCAGTTTCGATGACTCAGTCACAAACACGCGGAGACCCGGTGCGATCATACAAAGTGGACTTCACCGCCCCAAGCCCTGAGAATAAGGCGATCAACCGTCGCCGACGGCAAAAACAACGATAACGAATCCGGCACTAGCCACGCAGTCAAGCAGGAGTTCACCTTGTCTCAAGCCAGCCCCAACCATGAACCACGAGCGCCCAGCCTGCTGGATGCACTGATCCCCCTCGGGATCCTGATCGCCCTGTTATCCCTGTCCGTATTCTTCTACGGCGAAGATTCCTCCTATGGCCCCAACCAGATAGCGCTACTTTTATGCGCCTGTGTGGCAGCCTTGATGGGCATGAAGAACGGCCACAGCTGGAACAATATGGAAGGGGGGATGTTGCACGGTATTGGACTGGTATTCGGTGCCATTCTTATCCTGCTGGCAGTTGGCGCGCTGATTGGCAGCTGGATTCTGGCCGGTACTGTCCCCTCAATGATTTACTACGGGGTACAAATTCTCTCTCCCCAATGGTTCTACGCTGCCAGTTGTATTATCTGTGCGGTAGTGGGGCTCAGTATCGGCTCCAGCTGGACCACTGCCGGCACCTTGGGTGTAGCGCTGATGGGCATTGCCGGGGCACTGGGTCTCTCCCTCGAAGTCACTGCCGGCGCGGTGATTTCAGGCGCCTACTTTGGCGATAAAATGTCGCCGCTATCCGACACCACCAATGTGGCTGCAGCGGTAACCTCAAACGACTTGTTCCAGCATATCCGCCATATGATGTCGACCGCGATTCCGGCCTTCGTCATCGCACTGCTTGCCTTTGCCTTCCTGGGCTTTACCTCGGACGCGAGCAACGCCTCTACCAATGATATCGAGTCACTCCTGACCGCGCTGAAAAGCGAGTTCAATATTTCAATAGTCAGCCTGCTGCCGCTGATACTGCTTCTGGCCATGGCCTGGCGCAAGGTTCCGGCCTTTCCCACGCTGATTATCGGTTCTCTGATTGGCTGTGTAATCGCCCTGATTTTCGAGCCGGAAACCGCCCGTCGCCTGGGGGGGGGGGACGGTGCCCTGTCCGCCCTCAAAGGCGCCTGGCACAGCCTGTTCGATGGCTACGTATCGACTTCCAGCAATGAAAATGTGGCTGCTTTGCTGTCAAAAGGCGGCATGAGCAGTATGCTCAACACGGTTTGGTTGATCACCTCCGCCATGGCCTTCGGTGGCGCCATGGAGCGCGCTGGGTTCCTGCAGGTCATCGTCAACTCGATCTTGTCGCGCATCAAAACTGTCGGTAGCCTGGTCACCTCTACGGTACTGACCTGCTTCGGCATGAACGCCGCCGCCGGCGACCAGTACATGGCCATCATTATCCCTGGACGTATGTTTAAGGAAGCCTTTGCCGAGAAGGGCCTACACGGCCTGAACCTGTCACGCACCCTAGAGGACTCCGGCACGATCACCTCGGTACTAATTCCCTGGAACACTTGCGGTGCCTATATGGCAGCTACGCTCGGCATTGCCACTTTTGATTATTGGCCTTATGCCCTGTTCAACATTATTTGCCCGCTGCTGGCGATCGCCTACGGTTGGCTGCACTTTAAACAAAAGCCGATTTCTATAGCGGCCACAGCATCTTAAGGAAGTCGATAAACCCCCCATGAGTGATAGCGGTACCCTAAGCGCCCTGATCGAAGAGGCCAATTTTAAACTGCGCTGGTTCGATCTGGGCCGGCGCCTGCAATCAGTTTCGAAATCAACTGCTGCAGCCTTCGAAGCGGGCTTGGCTCCCTGGCCACACCCCTATTTGCGCCAGGCCTGGACAGGCCTCCTGCTCCAGCCTGCCGAGGGTGGTGAACCCATCATCTGGTTCCTGCGCTTCCCTCTCGACGAGCAGGGCAAGTTACAACTTCAGGCGCGCGACGGGCTGTTGCGCTCACTGGCGCAAGAGCTACAGCAGACCTCCGCTTCTGAATCCGCCGCACAGCTGGACCAGCTTCTACAGCAGAGCGGCCTGTTATTTACTCCCTCAACAGAGCGGCAAGCTGCATTCCACGCCCAGACCTCGCTGTTACTGGCCCGCCCGCCCAGCGAACACTACCAACCGGTACTGCGCTATGTGGGTAACCCGAAAACACACCGCTGGGACAATCTCGCCTTTCAAGGTATCGCCGACCTCACTGCCCGCTGGGAGAAAGAAAGCGCTCTGCTACTGCGCCAAATGAACAAAATTGCCGCGCCAGTGTTTATCAGCCTTTGCCACTGCCTAGAAAATCAGCCGATTGATCATCGCCTCGCGGCAGCAGTTATTTCCCGCACAGAAACAGAATTCGCTGAGGAAACACCTGACTTGTCTGTCGTTGCCGCCACAGTGCGCGCAATCTCCCACTCTCCGGCCAGCGGATTGAGGCACACATTTTTACACTCGCTCCTGCTCACAGATGACACCTGTCAGAACAGCGAGATCCTGGCAGCAATCGGCAGCCGCTGCGTTCTGGATTTGGAAGACCCCGAGCTGGCTCGCTTATGGCTTAGCGGCCTTGCCAGCGCGGCCTCCCAGCCAAACTTTAACTTGCTACTATCCGACTTAATGTTTATTCCTCAGATACGCGCGACCCTCCTGGGCGCTCTTCGTGACCCAACGCGAAAAGAGAGTCTCGCAATAGCCTTCGGCAATTTTCTGCACGGCACAAAAGCAACACATTGATCAGATCAATTGCGGCAGCTCGACGGCTGCCGAAAATCAACTCCAGCGAATTATTCCCCCAACTAATTGAGCGTCAATAGTTTCAACAACGTCACCACTCGCGGCCGTGAAGAACCATAATTTATCCAGCGGAAATTACCGCCGAAAAAAACCGCATGAAACCAACCTTAAATTTTCAAAAAATACACGCACAAAAAAATAAAATTACATCAAGACAGGAAAAACCGATTTTTTAAGGGGTTTAAAGAAAATAATGGCGCAATATCTTTCCCAATTGAACACCTGACAAACATTTATACCTCACGCCTATTACACTCAAAAAGGCGGTATCTTTGTAGAATAGATTTTGCAAAGCTGACCAACAGGTGACGTTTTATTGGCTATGCTAATGGCTAACATCAACCGAAAGGAGTTAGGGGATGAATTTCACTCCAGCCAAGTACTTAATTGGAATTATCAGTGCACTGGTTGTTGCAGGTTGCTGTAGCCCTCCGGCACCTCCAGCTTACTGCCCTCCCGGCGCTGAACAAATTCCTCTATCAATGGCCTGCCCTGCAGATGCTGACTGCTGGATGGCTTCCGACAGAGTGCGCTGCATGAAAGTGGTCAAGTAAAATTACTTTCATGCCTACAGCGTGGTGATTCATACTAAATAAAGTTTTGACTGAAGCGAGGCTGACAGACACACAGATTTCAAAGCGCTATTTAGTATGGATCACCACAAAATGCCGCTCCAACGAGCGGCATTTTTTTTTCTACTCCTTACCCCTTATCCAAAAACAGCCCCTGTAATAGACTGTTATGCCCCCGGTGCTGGTCCGGCATAGAAAATGCCGTTAGCATTGCCCCCCTTTGAAATCAAACAGAAATAAGCTTGTGTACGCTTTTGGCAAGTAACAAAAAACCTGCTCACAAGAGAAAAATACCAAATACCATGACTAGTGAAACCCTAGCTCTAAGCCGTGTTGCGGCAATCTCTCGCTTGAAGTCCCATTTTGACCAGAAAAAATGGTCACTCCGTGAACTGTTTGCCACAGATCCGCAGCGCGCCGACAAATTCAGCTGCATGGCCGCAGGTATCGACCTGGATTACAGTAAAAACCACCTGAATGAAGACACCCTGCAGCTGCTGCTGGATTATGCTGAGGAGCAGAATCTGAGCAACCAAATTTCTGCGCTGCTCTGCGGAGCCAATGTCAACAATACCGAGCACCGCCCAGCCTTGCACACCGCGTTACGATTTCAGGGACAACCACAAACAGAACATCAGCGCGCGGTAGAGGATTGCCGTGTGCAAATGAAGCGGTTTGCTGAATCGGTACATAACCACAGCTGGCGCGGCTTCTCGGATAAACCTATCCGTCATATCGTCAATATCGGCATCGGAGGTTCTGATCTCGGCCCGCGCATGGTCGTGGAAGCTCTTCGCCCCTGGCACAAAGATTCTATCCGTGTGCACTTTGTCGCTAACGTTGATGGTGCCGATCTGAGCGATACCCTCGCTGACCTCGACGCAGAGGAAACTCTGTTTATTGTTGCTTCAAAATCATTCTCCACCCTGGAAACCCGCGAAAATGCCCTCTCTGCACGGCGCTGGATATTATCTGCGGGTTGCAGCGAGTCACAGTTAGCTCAGCATTTTGTCGCAGTGAGCAGCAACATTACCGCTGCACAGGACTTCGGTATTGCCCCTGAGAATATTTTCCCCATGTGGAACTGGGTTGGCGGCCGCTATTCGCTCTGGTCTGCGATTGGGCTCCCCATCGTATTGGCCTGCGGTTATGAAGTTTTTGCACAGTTGCTGCAGGGTGCCAATGCTATGGACCAGCATTTTGCCAGCGCCCCTCTGGAGTCAAACCTCCCTGCGCTTATGGCCCTGACCCAATTCTGGTATCGCCAGTGCTGGAACACCACCAGCCAAGTCGTCCTACCCTATGCTCAGCGTCTCGCCAGGTTCCCGGCCTGGCTCCAACAGCTGGATATGGAAAGCTTGGGAAAAAGTGTCGACAAAGACGGTCAGACGCTGGGCTACCCCAGCGGCAGTGTTATTTGGGGCAGTGAAGGCACCAATGGCCAACATTCCTTCCACCAATTGCTGCACCAGGGGACTGAACTTATCCCTGCCGACTTTATCGCCATTAAAGAACCCACCTCCGAACTGCACGAACAGCACCGCTGGTTACAGGCCTGTTGCATCAGTCAGAGCCAGGCTTTACTGCGCGGCAAGAGTTTGCACGAAGCGCGCCAGGAACTAGAGGAGGCCGGCCACACTCATCGCGAAGCCCATGCCCTGGCACCGCATAAAGTGATTCCCGGTAACCGCCCCAGCAATACGCTAATTCTAGGAAAGCTGGACTCATTCCATCTCGGCTCCCTGCTGGCACTGTACGAGCACAAAGTCTATGTTGGTGGCTGTCTGTTGGGCATCAATCCATTTGATCAGTGGGGAGTAGAGCTGGGCAAACAGTTGAGTTCAAAAATCCATAAAGCGGCCAAAGGGGAAATTCCACAGGATTGGGACAGCTCAACCCGCAGCCTGGTAAAAAAACTCTTTTAAGCACGCGGTAAGAAACCTGCAAAAAGGCCGCATATCAAGGCGGCCTTTTTGTTCGCTTATGCCTCGCAGCCACTAACGGTTTGCTGCCACCCTGCAGTTAATTAACCCACAGGTTTGGAGCGGCTTTGAAGCAAAGGCTCAATCAGGTCGAGAGGCAAAGGGAACACGATCGTGGAGCTGTTATTTGCGCCGGCAATATCGATCATGGTCTGCATATAGCGCAAAGTAATGGCATTGGAATTTTTAGATAACTGATCCGCAGCCTCTGTTAATTTGAGGGCCGCCTGAGCTTCACCCTCAGCGTGAATCACTTTGGCACGGCGTGCGCGCTCCGCCTCAGCTTGCTGCGCTATTGCACGCACCATACTTTCATCCAAGTCAATATGCTTGATTTCAACATTGGTGACTTTTACTCCCCAGGCATCGGTCTGTTCATCGAGGATTTTCTGGATATCCACATTGAGTTTATCCCGCTCACACAGCATCTCATCCAGTTCATGCTTACCGAGTACCGACCGCAAAGTGGTCTGAGCCAATTGGCTTACGGCTTCAGAATAAAATTCCACATTGATAATGGCAGATTGGGGATTTACCACCCGATAGTAAACGACAGCATTCACCTTGACCGACACATTGTCCCGGCTGATAACATCCTGGGTGGGCACATCCATCACCATAGTCCGCAATTCAACGCGCTCCATTGTCTGGAGAATGGGAATGATAATAATCAGACCGGGCCCTTTTACCGTTTGAAAACGACCGAGAAAAAACACGACGGCGCGTTCATACTCCCGTAAAATGCGGATGGCGTACAGTAGTAACAATACAATTGCAACGGCCAGCAGGCCTAGAAAATAACTGAGCATCATTTAACTCTCCCTATTTTTCACCTGAAAAATATTGAACCCCAAACGTGGCTCAAATTATCGCTGTGACAACTCTGCCTTAACATGTAGCACCAATCCATGCTGGGCCACCACACGCACCCGCTGCCCCTGTTTCAGAGACTCATCACTGGTCGCCCGCCAGATTTCACCATCAAGATGCACCAGGATTCCTGCGTCCATCACATTACTGACCAACGCTGTACGCCCAACAAAAGCCTGGTCAGCAGGCACTTTGGGTTGACGCAAGCTGCGTCCTATGGCGGTTAACAGCATTAATAAAAATAGACCACTGACGCCCGCTACAGCGCCAATTAACTGTTTCGAGACCTGCATCCCTGGCACATCACTGTCAATCAGCATTACAGAACCAATAATCAGGGCAATAATTCCCCCTATTCCCAGGGCACCGAAGCTCGGCATAAAGGCTTCTCCAACAATCAACAATGCGCCCACAACGATCAACGCCAATCCCGCATAATTAATTGGCAGTAACTGTAATGCATAAAATGCCAGAAGGAGACATATAACCCCGACAATACCCGGCACAAAAGCGCCAGGACTGTATCCTTCAAAAATCAGCCCATAAATACCAACCAGTAACAAAATATAGGCCACTTGAGGGTTGGTAATCAGAGCTAATAATTCATTTCGCCAATCCGGTTCATAGCTCTCTGTCGGCAACTCAACGATATTTTTTGGAATGATAAAATCACCGGAGTCTAACAAAACCTTTCTGCCGGCGAGCTGACGCAAAAGATCTGCATCATTGTCTGCCACTATATCGATTACATTCATTTTTAAAGCTTCGGGAGCGGTCAGAGTCGCCGCTTCGCGCACGGCTTTTTCTGCCCAGTCCGCATTGCGCCCATGGCGCTGGGCCAAGCCCCTGATAAAAGCGACTGAGTCATTGACGATCTTTCGCTCCATAGCGGTTCCAGAGAGCGGCTTTTCCTTTTTTTCAGTATCGCTGTCTTCCTCCCTCGCCTTGCCTTTATTCTCTTCTTCGGGCTTATTTCCTGGCATCGGTGCGCCCTGCGAGCCACCAATTTGTACCGGCGTTGCCGCCCCCAAGGTGGTAGCGGGAGCCATCGCGGCAATTTGGCTGGCATAGAGAATATAAGTGCCCGCGCTAGCAGCGCGGGCACCAGAGGGATAAACATAGGTGGCAACAGGAATAGGTGAGGCGAGGATATGCTGAATAATATCCCTCGACGCAGCATCGAGGCCGCCGGGGGTATCCAAATGCAATATAACGAGTTCCGCCCCGCGCTCCATCGCTTCTGCCAGGGCCCGCTTAAAATAATCGGTTGTTGAGGGACCTATAGCGCCATCAATCGTTAGTATTCCCACATGGGGGAAAGGTCCTTCCTGGGCGGCACTTTTACAAATCAAAAAAGTGAAGAGCAGCGCCAGGATAGCGACGCCACGAAAAAAAACGGCGGTCGAATTTTGTTTCGGCATGCATCTGTCCCTGATGCCATATCCGGTGTAGCACTGACAATCAACACCACTATGGATCAATGGTAACAGCCATCGCCACTACCAATTTTTACGCCGGAATCAAAATGCCCGGCTAACCTCTTCAGATTAACAGAAATAGCCGGAATTTTATTTATTTCCGCCTTGAGTCAAGCACTCGGCCCGCAGTCAAGCGGTTTATATACGATTGCGCCGGCTAAACCAGTTCACTTCGCGGGAGTATTTTTCCACTTGACTCTCAACACCGAGCAACATCGCAAACAGCGCCATACGTACTAATAAACCGTTATCCGTTTGGCGGAAAATTGCCAGACTGGGGTGCTCATTTAAGTCGGTATCCAACTCGTTGGCCTCAGCGCGTGAATCCCGTGGCAGCGGGTGCATAATCACAGTGTTGGGCTGTGCATATTGGGTGAAAATCGCCCGGTTCAAACGAAAGCGGCCGCGGTAGCGATTGGCTTCATCCTGAGAGGAAAAACGCTCTTCTTGTATGCGGGTGGAATAAACGATATCCACGTGGGCGATCGACGTTTCCAGTTGGTCTGTGACCGTCACCTCATGACCCACTGCTCGCAGTTTTTCCACAATCGCCTCGGGCATCGCCAGTTCCGGCGGTGACACCAGAGTAATCTGCACCTTGTCGAACAAGCACAGTAGCTTGCACAGTGAGTGAACAGTACGACCGTGCTTGAGGTCGCCGATCATGGCAATACGGAAATCATCCAGTGTGCGGCTATTTCCGGCCAGCTCTTTACGTATCGTATATAGATCCAGCAATGCCTGGGTCGGGTGCTCATTAGCACCATCGCCACCATTGACCACCGGCACACGACTTGCCGCAGCAAATTCCGCAACTGACCCCTCTTTGGGGTGGCGCATACAGACCACATCGCTGTAGCCCGAAAGCACCCGTGCGGTATCGTAAAGGGATTCGCCTTTGGCCATTGCACTGGCAGTAATACCCACTGTCTCGCGGACAGTACCGCCGAGCAGATTAAAAGCCGCACCAAAACTGAGACGAGTCCGAGTGCTCGGCTCCATAAACATATTGCCGAGTATTGCTCCTTCCAGTACACGCGTTACCTTGTCGCGCTGAGCATAGGGCGTCATGGCGTCAGCTACATTGAAAACGCGCTCAATGTCGGCACGTTCGAACTGGCTGACGGACAGAATATTGGCTCCGATAAAGTCCATGGTTACTCCAGTGGTTGCGCCTTGTGGGCGCCGGGTTTTCGCGAGCGGCATTCTACTCGGGCCCTGTAACAGAGCCCAGTCTGGATACACCGCTGGCGGGAAAAGCCAGGGTCAGGCCAACAGGTTATCGCCCCAGTTTTCCAATTCGGTAAGCAATGCAGACCGCTCAGGGTACTGCACGCGCAGTTCGGACAATTGGCGGAAATAGTCCTCCAGGGTAATAGAAGCCCCGGTGGAGGAATCGGTTAGGCGCTGAAAACACCAGATTTGCCAGCGCTGCTGCTCCTCTTCGGACAGGGTCTCAGGGAAATTGCGCGCACGCATCCGAAACAGCAACTCTGGCAAGCGTTTGTCAGTAAAGGGCACCTCACCAGCTAATGCCTCGGGCCCTCGTGCCGCCAAGCCCCGGTGCAGCTCGCGGCAAATATCGCGATCGGCATCACTGAGAAAGCCACCATACAGATCGGCCTCCACATCTTTTTGTGGAAACTCCCGGTCGAGGAACACAGTGTGCAGTTTCTCAGTCAGGTCGATACCCTTCAGCTTCTGCCAGTTGGCCTCGCAGGCAGCGCGATCAATGCCCAGTTCTGTGGCACGCTTATCATCGAGCATCTTGGCCGGGGCCAGTATCGGGCATTTATTCAGGTGAATCAGTTTCAACCCCACCGGCAGCTCGCCCTCGCCAAGCTGGTCGCGGGCGGTATAGAGACGCTCGCGCAGGGCATCGGCATCCAGGTTGAGTAAAGGTTCAGGGTCCATCGCCAGATTGGCAACGATAATGGCATTGCGGTTCACTGGGTGGCTGGCCAGAGGCATCACATAGGTCAAATGCCCATGGCTTGCGGAGACCTTACCAGAGATATGTAGCAACGGGCGGCGTTCACGCATATCGATCATCTTGGCCACTTCCTGCTTGCGACGCAGGCGAAACACATAATCGTATAGCTTTGGCTGTTGTTTGCGGATCATTCGCGCCAAATCGATAGTGGCGTGTACATCCGACAACGCATCATGGGCCCCCTCGTGCGCTATACCATTGGCGGCGGTCAGCTCTTCCAGACGGAAGGACGGTGCACCGTTTTCGCGGGTCGGCCACTCAATACCTTGTGGACGCAACGCATAAGTGAGGCGCACCATATCGATAATGTCCCAGCGACTGTTACCTGAGCGCCATTCGCGCTCATAGGGATCGAGCAGATTGCGATACAGGGTGTAGCGGGTGACTTCGTCATCAAAACGCAAACTGTTATAGCCCACACCACAGGTTCCAGGCGCACCCAGTTCCGCGAGAACACGCTGGATAAACTCGATTTCCGGCACACCCTCAACCAGCGCTTTTTGCGGACTGATGCCAGTCACCATGCAGGCCATCGGCTGTGGCAGGCAGTCCGCCGGGGGACGGCAGTAAATCATCAATGGCTCACCAACGACATTCAGCGCTTCGTCGGTCCTAATGCCGGCAAACTGCGCCGGTTTGTCTGCTCCCGGGTTTGTGCCCCAGGTTTCATAGTCGTGCCAATAAAGTGTGGTTGAGCTCACGGTACCTCCATAATTTGGCGGCATCATACCACCGAGCGTCGTGCCATCTGGACACCTATCCACAGATTTAAGCCACCGCAAATCAACACGCACTGCAAACGCTGGTTGCAAAGACGCCCCCGCCCATTAAAATTCTGCGTTTCCACGAATTTAAGACAGCACTTCACTCTATGAATATTCGCCAACTCCTCTCCGACAAATTCCAGGCCGCCATGCTCGCCGCCGGTATCCCCGAAGCATGTGGCCCCGTCGTAGCACCTGCGAAAAAAGCCGGATTTGGCGACTACCAGGCCAACGGTGCCATGGGTGCCGCCAAGCGTATGGGCACCAATCCCCGCGAGCTAGCCAGTAAGATTCTGAAGCAGCTGGACAAGGGCGACATGATCGAGAAGGTCGAGATCGCCGGGCCGGGCTTTCTGAATATCCACCTGAGCGAGCCGTGGCTGGGGCAGCAACTGTTAGCAGCACAACAAGACCCCCGCCTGAATATCGCCTCAGCAAAAGATCCAAAGACCGTAGTGATCGACTACTCCCACCCCAACCTGGCCAAAGAAATGCACGTGGGCCATTTGCGTACCACGATTATTGGCGATGCTCTGGCACGCCTGCTGGAGTTCCAGGGCCATCATGTTGTGCGTCAGAACCATATGGGTGACTGGGGTACCCAGTTCGGCATGTTGCTGGCACATCTATCCGACAAACTGGCCGATAGCGATGCCCAAGTTGCCCTGGCAGATCTGGAAGTTTTCTATCGCGAAGCCAAGGTACGCTTTGACGATGAGAAAGACTTTGCCGACCGCGCCCGAGACTACGTAGTAAAATTGCAGGGCGGCGACGAGCAGTGCCTGAAATTGTGGAAACAGTTTATCGAAATCTCCATCAGCCACTGTGAAGATATTTATTCCAAGCTGAACGTTACCCTCAAGCAGGAAGATGTCTACGCTGAGAGCCAGTACAACAACGACTTACCGGTGCTGGTCAAAGAACTGCTGGATAACGGCATCGCAATAGAAGACCAGGGCGCTATCGTCGTCTTCCTGCAAGAAATGGCGGACAAAGAGGGCAACCCCAGCCCAATGATCATTCAGAAAAAAGGCGGGGGTTATCTGTATGCCACCACCGACCTGGCCGCCATCCGCTACCGTGCCAACCAGCTTGAGGCCGACCGTATTCTCTACGTGGTAGATGCGCGCCAATCTCTGCACCTGCAACAGGCCTTTGTCGCCTCGCGCAAAGCCGGCTTTTTGCCAGAGGCGGTTTCCCTTGAGCACTGCGCCTTCGGCACCATGATGGGCGACGACGGCAAACCGTTTAAAACCCGTAGCGGAGGTACTGTCAAACTGGCCGCCCTGCTCGACGAAGCGGTAGAGCGAGCGGAAAAACTGGTCGCCGAGAAAAACCCCGAGCTGGACGTAGCAACCTGTACGGAGATCGCTCGCAAGGTGGGCATCGGCGCGGTGAAATATGCCGACCTGAGCAAAACCCGCACCAATGATTACATCTTTAACTGGGAATCCATGCTCAGCTTCGAAGGCAACACCGCCCCCTACCTACAGTATGCCTACACCCGTGTACGCAGTATTTTCCGTAAAGCCGGTATCGAGCCCGGCGAGCTGAAGGGCGATATCCAACTGGAAAGCCCTCAGGAACGCGCTCTGGCAATTAAATTAAGCCAATTTGGCGAAGTCCTGGATCAGGTAGCCAAAGACACCTTCCCACATGTGCTCTGCACCTACCTGTACGAGCTGGCCAGTGCTTATATGCGTTTCTACGAAGCCTGTCCGGTGCTAAAAGAAGGCATCAGCGAAACGCAGAAACACAGCCGCCTACAGCTGTGCAACCTGGTCGCGCGCACACTGACCGCCGGCCTCGATCTGCTCGGTATTGAGGTAATGGAGCAAATGTAAGCTGCGTGCGCAGAGGGTGGGGTGGCCACCGCCCTCTGCCGTCTCTGCATGCCTTTTCCTGCCGCGCCCGAGCAATCCACGGTCAGGCCCTGCGAACAAAAGCATCTATCCTTGCGGCGCCGGGCTCGGGGAAAACGCTCGATACACGCTGGCAATGCCGTCTGGTAAATGTATAGATCGCCCCCGGCTTCGGCACAAACGAGCGCTCAAGTGGACGTATTTACCGCTTTATATCGACCACCTCTCTCTGCCGATATAAATCTGCACTAAGTGCTTGTCGCTACTGCCCGCCCACAATATAGTGCTGCGCTTCGCACTTTTGGCGCCCCATAAAGATCACTCCGGTGATGTTTTGCAAATAGGGCGATACCAGTGCCGCTAGTAGCCATTTGTTTTAGTGTTCGCGCAACTCTTGCTTGCGGCTACCACCCCTGCCTTGCAACAGTATCAGCGGAACTGACACTCAAACAGGAAAGGACTCTATATGTTCGTACTTTTAATAGTCGTTATTATTATCGCACTCTTTACTTTTTACCTGGTCGCACTGGTCAGGGCACTATTCGGGCTCGACAAAAAGAAGAAAAAGACCAAGAAGAAAAAGAAGAGAATCCGTATAGGCCTGAGCGACGATGAAGATGCGCTTGAGTACAGCGAAGCGTATTACAGCGGCGATAGCGATAGCGGCGACTAGTGCGTTCACCCTTCACCGCCCTCCGTTACCACTAGTGCCAGAGTACTGACACAATCATTTTAACCCCCGATGTCGACTATCGGGAAACCTCAGCCAATATGGCCGCCATCGCCTTTAAGCACTGGCAAGATCGCTGTCCATCAGCTGTATACCGCTCTTATGTAACAGAAGTTGCCGCCTGCGAGCCCGGCCAATTCTACAAGCGCGAACAGGCCCCAGTTTCGCCTATCACTGCCGAGTTCTGACACTTTTACCAGCGCCTGCTGCCAAGCCATTTTGGCGATATAACCGTACACCTGCAAATACGGCCAAAGGACAGGAATTTTTTACCGCATACAATTATCGCGACATAATTACCGCGATTATCGCGAGACATTTACCACACAAAAAGATCCCAACCAGAGCGCCATGTAGGTCTTTGCGGCGGCCCCACAGAAAACGCGGCTGGCAGTAATTGGCACTAAAATGACAGCCATTGCCCGCTGACAATTCAAATTTATCGCCCATAAACAAAAACAAAAACAAAAACAAATAGTAATATTTCACTATTGCTGAATTTTGGCAATAAATGCACTTCAAACGCCTAGCGCGAGTGTGTATAACGCCCCACACAAAAGCTATCTGCCAAGCCTGTCACAGCAACTGCGCGCCGGCGCTGCCACCTAGAGTTAGGTTGTAAGCAGCGCAGTAAATACGCAAGCTTGAATATTTCACAGAGACAGCAAAACAATATTTGTAGAAAACCTACCCAACACGAGATAATAGAATGACCTGCTGGGACATTATTGGCATATCCCCCACAGTGGATAAAAAGGCGATTAAGCGCGCCTACGCCTCCAAACTCAAAAAGCATCGTCCGGATGAGGACCCCGAGGGTTTCAAACAGCTTCGCCTCGCCTATGAGGAGGCTCTTGAAGAAGCCAAGTTCTACCATCCCACTCAGGAGCAAAGCCCGCCGCAGCCCAGCCCGGTGCCGGCCGCAGAAAATACCACAGCTCAAGCCGCGCCCCATACTCAGAGGGAAATCATCGACAGTGACCGCGTTAGCTGCGAACAGGCAGTGACCGAGTTACAACAGGCGGTCGTAGAGCTCTATGAAGACTTTAATGCTCGGATACAGCTCGGCAATTGGCAGGCTATTTTCGACCAGTCTAAAACCTGGGATATGGAAGTCCTCCAGCACATAGCACTGGGGCTATTGCAGTTTATTGGCCGAAACCCTTTTATCCCCAGCGAGGTTATCAGCTACCTGGAAAACCAGTTCGCCTGGGAGGAAAATCACAGCTGGCTGCAACAGTATTTCGAGGAAGACTTTCTACGCTACGTGTTAAATCGTGTCATCGTCTGTCGCTGGGGGCTGTCCTACCGGGACATTCGCTTCCCAGAAAACAGCGATCTGGAAACAGTCGAGACCTATCTCCGCCAGCGCGAACTGCTGACCTATCTGCTCGATGCCCCAGAAGACGATGAGCGCGACGCCCTGCTGAGCGCCCTGCAAGGGCATAACGTACAAGACCCCGAGCTCTACCGTTTGCTCTCCAGCCTGTACTTAAACGAGGGCGATATCGCGCGCGCGTTACAATACAGTGAACAGCTCAATAATACCTTTAGTGGAAATATTGATGGGCACCTGCGCAGTGCCAACCTGTACTATCGCCAAGGCTATTTCAGCGCTGCGTGCAGCGCCTATGAATCCGCCCTCGCCGTCGATGAAGAGCACCCCCTCGCACTCAAGGGGCTCGCCGCCTGCTACCTGCAAAGGTACGATCTATTCGCCAGCAAACATCTCTATGAGCAGGCCCTGGTGCAAGTGCCCTTCGATATGGAAGCGCGTATTCAGCTAGTGCAAATCAACCAAAAAATTATTCAGCAGGGCCTTGAGCACCTGGAAAAACACCCAAAGGACACCCGCGAACAGCGATATGTAGCCGAGGGATATCTGGAGACAGGTGCCTACCACGAGGCGATTCAGTTTCTTCTCCCTCTCACCAAGTCAGGATTTTTTTCCAAAGCCGACCGGGATGGCGAGTTTCACTATCTACTGGGACTTGCCTATGAAGCGATCGATCAGCCGGAGGCGGCAGAGAATGCCTTCAATCGCTCACTCAACCTTGCGGTTATGAGTGGCGGCAATGGCTACGAGGCTCTAGTTAAGCTCGGCGAGACGGCACACGCCAACAGTAAATTTAAATGGGCGGAAAAAATGCTCCTGCAGGCCCGGCATTTCAATCCGGAATCTAGCAAGGTACTGAGGTTACTGGCCGGCTCTCAATTCGGCCTAGAAAAAATAGATGAGGCCCTAGAAAATATTAACCACGCAATCCGCATCAACAGCGAAGAACACCACAGCTATACCATTCGCGCCATAATATTTATGGCGACCGAGAACTACGCTGCGGAGGCGGCCGACTTAAAGCAGGTTTTAGAATACTGCCCCACCTGCTGCAGACACTGGCACAAGCTGGGCCTGTGCCTCCTGAAATTGCAGCAGCCCGATGAGGCCATGACGGCGTTTGAAAACGCCACCCTCTATAACACCGCCAGGCAGGATTCCGCTCTGCAGTGGATACAGCTCGCCCTCGGGACCGGCAACAGAGATAGAGCCCAACTCGCACTCGAGGCCCTGGAAAGAGCCGAGGCCGACCCCGCACAAATAACAATTTTTAAAGAAACTATTGAGAGAATGAGCAGTGAAGTGGCTAACGAACCTAACGCCTGAGCAAGAATATTTTTTGAACCCCGATGCACTGTCGCAGACCCAGCTTTGGATACTGGGCCTTATGGGACAGATCTGTGAAATGAACGAACTGCGCCACGATGTTTTTCACAACCTGGGCACCTCCGACCAATCCCGGCAAAATATCGCCCATATGATGAAGCGCGACTGGGGTATTGAATCCCGCGAAGACTGCCTGAGTATGCTGGAGTGGCTGCGCACGGAAGGGCATAACGCCGGATATATGCCACAACAAAAACACTTCGAGGGATTGTCGGAAGCCGCCATTGATGCTTATATCGAAGCCCATGATCACGATACCGATGAGCAGATACGCTTAAAATTGGTAAAGGCCTACCGCCACACCTTGCAAGTTGGCGGTATTGGTGCCTGGGATTTTGCACGCTTTATTACCGTCAGCCGCTGGACCACCTCGCTGGGACTACTCAGTGAAGAGGAAGCCTGGGAAAAAATGCTGGATATCGCTCAGAGAGCACAGAAATCTTTCGATAGCTGGTATAGCTATGGTCTGAGCTATATTGCCGGGCGCCAGTACTGGCGCAAGACCCTCTCTGAGGATTTTGCCAAAGAGTCGACAGAAGTGATCAAGGGTCTAACCGGCAGTCCACATAGTCCATGGAACTCACTGCCATGGGACTTAGACCTGAGTGCATCTTGACTTACTTGAGGGCAAAGTGATGCAGCAGCAGAAATAGACTGCTCCCATCCGACACCCGCTCCAGCAAATAGGTCGGCAGGCTTTCCCTGCCGACTTCCTCGCCATCCGGCGACATTAATTTCTAAAGAATGGCATACTTCTGTCTTTGCCCCAATGAAAAGGGGAACTCACATGAGAATTCTAATAACCGGCGCCTCCGGCCTGTTGGGGCGCAGTGTATTTAAACAGCTTTCCAGCAATCCGGTTTTTTCTGTTACCGGTACCGCCTTTTCCCGCGCGGGAGAAAATTTAATTCGCCTGGACTTGTCCGATTGCGAAGCGGTGAAGACCTGCCTGCAACAGGTTAATCCCGATATTGTCATTCACTGCGCCGCCGAACGCTGGCCTGATCGCTGCGCCGACAGCCCCGACACCGCCTGGCAACTCAATGTACGCAGCACGGAATTTCTGGCGAAATACTGTAACGAAAACGATACACAATTAGTGTATATCAGCACCGACTATGTTTTTGATGGCAGCACTCCGCCCTACAAAGCTGATGACAATCCCAACCCGGTTAACTTCTATGGCCGCAGTAAATTGGCAGGGGAAGAGGCGGTACTGAATAACGGAAACCACTGGGTATTGAGGTTGCCCTGGTTATTCGGGCCCGTTGCCTATCTGGAGGAATCTGGGATCACCGCCCTACTGGATACTTTGCGCGAGCAAAAGCCAGTCACGTTGGATCACTGGGCAATTCGTTTTCCCACCAGTGTGGAGGAAGTGGCCGAAGTATTGGAGCAATGCCTGCTAAGAATCCGTAGTGGCATCAATTTTGAAGGCATTTACCAGTGGAGTGGCGATACGGCCTGCACACGCTACGAGCTCGCACACATTATTGCCAAGGCTTGCAACCTGAATGCCGAACACCTGAGTGCTGAAAGTGAACCCAATTTTACAGTGCCACGCCCTTACAATTGCCAGCTGGATAAATCAAAACTGACAGATATGGGAATTAGCGGTAGTGAACCCCTGGAGCAACAGCTGTTACGAAATTTAAAGCCATTTATTGCAGACTGATTTAAATAACTTTCAAACAAAGCGCTACAGGGAAGTATCGCTGCCGGCCATGTTCCGGCTCACACCTGTGTAATACCGTTAACTCATACAACAAACGGTGCTACAAGGTGGCAATCGAGTAGATCAGGGAGGAGCTATTGGATTGCCGAGTAAAACCACTCGAATATTTAGGGAAGGATAAATGAAATTAAAACACTGGTTCTCTGCAGGAGCCCTGGTACTGGGCAGCCTAACCACACTGGCTTCCTGCAATGCGGAAAGCGGACCTCAGAGTAAGAAACCACACCAGGCCATCAAGACTGAAAACTCCCAACCCATTATCTGGATTGGCGACTTCAATAACTTTGACGATGCCGTAGCACTGATGCTGATCGCCAAAGACCCACGCTATACTCTCGAACTGGCTGTCATTGAGGACTCTTTCAACACCGTGGCGCATGGGGCCAACACTGTATACAACATCCTCGAGTGGCTGGGTAATAACGATACCCAGGTTATTCGCGGAGCCTATTTTTCCACTGAAGAAGTCTCTTATGGCGCAAATGGCAAAGCTTCAGTACCTCCGGTAATTGACGATAAGGCTGTTCTCGGTAGAGAGGACTACCAACTGCCCAACTCTTCTGATTTCTCCACCGGCACCTGGAACCTGGAGCGCCGCAATGCCATGGGAATCAATCTCTACGGCCAGTATGTGCCCGGCCCCTGGCGTGACAACGGCTCCACCTTATACGGAACTGACCATCTAATCCCACGTGCAAAGCAGGACCATTATCGCTACAAGGGCAATAACGGTGTCTCCTTCAATTTTGAAATGGCCGAAGACATTATCCTGGAAACCCTCGATAACCTGGAGCAGTCTCCGGTAGTCTTCAACACCGGCAAACTCACCACCCTGGCCCGCGTACTGGGCAAGGCAAATGAAGAACAGCTGGCTAAAATTGATCGCGTTATTATGATGGGCGGCGGTTTTGAAAATTACCAACCATTTACTGCGGATCACGAAGCAGCTTGCTCCGGTGATAAGTCCCGCAACTTAGGTGGAAATATTTTCTCCCACCCCAGCTTCGGCTGTGACAGCGACTTCAGTACCCATCAGGAATTCAATATTCTGCTCGACCCCTTGAGCGCACAGTGGGCCTTTGACGCCCTAAGTGAAAATAAAATTGAAACCTATCTGGTACCTACCAATTCCACTGATATGGCCAAAGTACAGGGCAGCACCATCGAAGCCCTCGCCCAACGCCGCGCAACCCCGGAAGCCTGCTACACCTCACAGCTGCTCAGTTCAATTAGAGAGTTTGAAGGGGGAGATTTCCAGGGCAATGGCGACTTCGCAATGGATGCGGTGATTCGCCTGTGGGATATTATTGCCGCACTGGTACTGCTGGAGCCTGAAACACTGGAGATGGATTTGGTGCCCGGATTTATCGCAGTTGATCAGCTAAACGTCGGCCTGGCCGACAGCATGACTCCCTACGATCCAATTACCTTCGATCCTACCGTGGGTAAAACTACTTTTGCTGAAAGTGGTGAGGGCTTAGCAGTGAATGTGGTTATGGGTATCAACCACGATGCCGCCCGTACTGTGATGATTGAGCGTCTGCGCGATCGTTTTAACTCTGCGCGGAAGGGGCCTAGGTGCCGAGCTAAGCTGCATTAAACGAAAAGGTAATTAGTGCAAGGAAGCCTTTTAATTGTTTTGCAATTGATGCGGGACTTTAAAAGGCTTCTCTTTTCCAATTCTCCGATCCGCTTTAAGAAGTGTTGCCGCAGAGTAATAACACATCATACCTCTGCCGTAGAGACACTCCCGCCGAACAGCAATCCCTTAATCAGTAAATCCAAAATACGATATGTATGCTGAATATCGTCTTCATTATTGGTAACGGAGAGATTGGCGATTGCCCGTAACAGATCGTAGGGATCGATGTCTGTCTGAATTTCCCCAGACTCCTTTGCAGAAGCCATGAGTGTAGCCAAAGCCGGTTGAAAATTTGCTCGGAAATAGGCCGGCAGTGTCTCGAAGGCGGGATCACCGGAATGAAGAGCTGCGGCTAAACCTTTTTTGGCAGCGAGAAAACTGACATAGCGCTTCAGCCAAAGGGTTAAGGCTTGTAGCGGATCGTTTTCCGCGGCCAGGGTTGCGGCTTCAGCGACGCAGGCATCCACTTCCCGGCAGAATACACTGGCCACTAAATCTGATCGCTGAGGGAAGCGGCGGTACAAGGTCCCTATACCCACACCCGCCTTAGCGGCAATGTCCCTAACGGGTGCATTTACACCAGAAGTTAAAAATACTTCCTTGGCCGCTTGCAACAGCGCATCCTCATTGCGCACTGCATCCGCGCGCAGTGGGCGTTTGCTTTCAGTCTTGGAAGCTTTTATTCCGTCTTTTTGCTTAGACAAACCTACCTCATTCAACTCTCTTGGAGCAGGGATGGAACCTCACTCAAGCGCAGGCACAGCGTCGCTTGACAAACGGAACAACGCTCCATATGCTAAAGAATATAAACGGAACAATGATCCACTTAACCACTGAACAATGTTCCATTTACCCCAGTATATTCGACTCAACAGCTGTGCGTCACCGCACGATACAAGAGACCTGCCATGAACAATCTCATTGATAAGGCGCGCTTAATACCAATCGATAAGCCCAAACCCGCTGTATCCATCAGCTCGGTAACCCTACCTATGCCTGGCAGGAATCAGCCGCTGGAAATGCGAATCACAGCCCCAGTAACAGGGACCGGTTTGCCGATTATATTGCTGTGTCATGGGCACGGTCCTTCGTTGTACCTTCCCTCTAAAGACGGCTATGGGCCATTGGTAAATTTCTATGCGGAACACGGATTTGCAGTTATTCAACCCACCCAGGCCAACTCTAAAGTTGCGGGGTTTGCGCCCGATGCCCCAGGAGCTCCGCTATTTTGGCGTGCGCGTATTGAGGAGATGAAACATATTCTTGACCACCTCAATGAGATAGAAGCTCAGCCCCCAATAATTGCTGGGCGCCTAGACCACGATAAAATTTCCGCCATAGGGCACTCTGCCGGAGCCCAGACAGTCGGCATGCTGCTCGGTGCCAGACTAAATGACCCGAAGGATACCGAAGCAAACAAGGTCAATGCCTATGAACCGCGTATCAAGGCCGGTATCTTGCTGGCAGCACCGGGGAATGGCGGTAATGACCTGAGCGAGTTCGCCCGGGAACACTACTCCGCATTGAGTCCTGATTACTCACACCTGAAAACACGTACGCTTGTGGTATATGGAGATCAGGATGTAAACCCCCACTTAACCGTACGCGGTGCAGACTGGCATGCTGATCCCTACCATTTCAGCCCCGGTAGCGACAGCTTGTTAACCCTTTTTGGAGCAAAGCATGGCCTGGGGGGTATCGCAGGTTACGATGCTAAAGAAACGGATGATGAAGACCCGGATCGCCTGGTTGTTACCCAGCGTATGACATGGGCCTACCTCAACTCTGCTTTGAACGAAGGTAATTCCGCATGGAGCAAAGCGTGTGAAGCTCTGACAGAGCATGCCGGGCACTTGGGTTGTGTAGAGCAAAAGTAACCGGAAAGGAACTGTTGCCTGTAGATACCGGAAGATCCGCATTGCGGATATTCGCGCTTTCAATTGAACTTTTTCTGGCAAAAGAGGCGAAACTCCGACTGCGCTTTTATGGCAGCTTCAATGAACCGCCGAATCAGAAATATTCGCAACCAGCTTTGCCACTAGGTAATTCTATCCACGAGCAATAGATTTTTTCAGCGACAAACTACGCTATAGGGGGGATAATTTGGCCTCACTGGAGTTATCCACAATCCCCTGCCCCCTCCCTATTAAGATATCCCTGGCCCAGGGCTGGAACGTGCCGCAAAGCCCTCTCAACCCTATGTAGAACAAAATCTCCCTAGCCCCCATTTCACAGGATTAAACCTACTTTTTGACCCCAAATTTAGCAGTTTCCTCGCTCAAATCCCGCAGATTGCCCCTACTCGCGCCGATTGCTAAGATGCGCGCCTGCCGCTATGGCCCGGCTTCCCCTTTGATTCCGTATTGCGACACTGGGGCTGCCAGCAAACCGATTTCCCAAGCGTTATCCTCGCCTATCCGCAACGCGGAGGCCCGAGGCTTTCCATAGGAAAGGCGGTATAGAGGCCAGGTGCTATTTTTAACCGCGAGCGCACCGCGACGACTCCCTGCGACTACAGGAACGAAGTTTATGACCCAACCATCGCTGCAGCAGTTGGAACAACACGACGCCTTTATTCATCGCCATATTGGTCCCGACGCCAAACAGGTAGAGGCCATGCTGGAAACCCTCGGAGTTGCCAGCCTCGACGAGCTGATCGAGAAAACTGTGCCCGAAGCCATTCGCAAGACGGATGAGTTGGACCTGGCCGATGCGATCAACGAAGTTGAGGCCCTCGCAGAGCTGAAAGATATTGCGACGCGTAACAAGATCTACCGTACCTTTATTGGTATGGGCTACTACGACACCATCACCCCCAATGTGATCCTGCGCAACGTGCTGGAGAACCCGGGTTGGTACACCGCCTATACCCCCTACCAGCCGGAAATCGCCCAGGGTCGCCTGGAAGGCCTGCTGAACTTCCAGCAGATGATTATGGACCTCACCGGCATGGAACTGGCCAACGCCTCCATGCTGGACGAAGGCACCGCCGCTGCAGAAGCCATGGCCATGTGTAAGCGCCAGGCCAAGCGCAACAAGTCCAATACCTACTTTGTGGATAAAGACTGCCACCCGCAAACCGTTGCCGTGGTTAAGACCCGCGCTGAACACTTCGGCTTCGAAGTGGTTGTGGGCGATGTGGGAAAAGATATCCCCGCCGAGCTGTTCGGCGCACTGCTGCAATACCCTGGCAGCACCGGCCGCGTACGCGATCTGACCGATATTATCGCCAAGGTCCACGAAGCCAACGCCCTGGTAACCGTGGCAGCCGACCTGATGAGCCTCGTAGCCTTGAGAGCACCGGGAGATATGGGTGCGGACGTAGTCGTCGGTTGTAACCAACGCTTCGGTATCCCCATGGGTTACGGTGGTCCCCACGCTGGTTTCTTCGCCTTCCGCGAAGCTTACAAGCGCTCCGCACCGGGTCGTATTATCGGCGTTTCCGTAGACAGCAAAGGCAAGCGCGCCCTGCGCATGGCCATGCAGACCCGCGAACAACATATTCGCCGCGAGAAAGCCAACTCCAATATCTGTACTTCCCAGGTTCTGCTGGCGGTAATGAGCGCTTTCTATGGGATTTACCACGGCCCAGAAGGCCTGAAAACCATCGCCGCCCGCATCCAGCGCCTGGCCGATATCCTCGCTTCCGCCCTGCAGCGCGAAGGCTTTAATCTGGCCCACGACAGCTGGTTCGATACCCTGACCGTCACCGTTGGCAGTAAGCAGGAAGAAATCTACCAGCGCGCCCTGGCCGCCGAGATCAACCTGCGTAAAGTGGGTGAAGACGCCCTGGGTGTAAGCCTGAGTGAAACCGCTAGCCTGCAAGATGTGTCCGATCTGATTAATGCCTTTATCGGCACCGAGCACAGCATCGACCTGCACATCTTGGACAGTGAAATCGCCAGCAAAGGCTCCCTGGGTGTGCCCGCCTCCCTGGTGCGCGATACCGAGTTTATGACCCACCCGGTGTTCAACAGCTACCACTCCGAGACCGAGATGCTGCGCTACCTCAAGTCTCTGGAAGCCAAGGACATCGCCCTGAATCACTCTATGATTCCCCTGGGTTCCTGCACCATGAAGCTGAATGCCACCGCCGAGATGATCCCGGTCACCTGGCCCGAATTCGGCAAACTGCATCCCTTCGCACCAGTTGACCAAGCCGAAGGTTACGCGGAAATGTTCCGCCAGTTGCAGCAGATGCTGTCCGCCTGTACCGGTTACGACGCCGTTAGCCTGCAGCCTAACGCCGGTTCTCAGGGCGAATACGCCGGTCTGGTTGCGATCAAGAAGTACTTTGAAGCGAAGGGCGAAACCCAGCGCGATATCTGCCTGATCCCCGCCTCCGCCCACGGCACCAACCCGGCTTCCGCCATGATGGTGAGCATGAAAGTGGTTGTGGTTGCCTGTGATGACAAAGGCAATGTGGATATCGCAGACCTGAAGGCCAAAATCGAAGAGCACGGCGACCGCGTTGCTGCACTGATGGTGACCTACCCCTCCACCCACGGTGTATTCGAGGAAGGTATCCGCGAAGTGTGCGATCTGGTACACCAGGCTGGCGGCCAAGTATATATCGACGGCGCCAACATGAACGCCCTGATCGGTGTAGCGGCTCCCGGCCAGTTCGGAGGTGATGTCTCCCACTTAAACCTGCACAAAACCTTCTGCATCCCCCACGGTGGCGGTGGCCCCGGCATGGGTCCGATCGCTGTTGGCGAACATCTGAAGCCTTACCTGGCCGGCCACCCGGTGACTGAAGTACCGGAAACCAATTTGGAGAACGGCACCATCTCCGCCGCACCCTGGGGCTCTGCCAGCATCCTGCCGATCAGCTGGATGTATATCCGTATGATGGGTAAGCAAGGCATGAAGCAGGCTACCCAGATGGCGATCCTGAACGCCAACTATGTGGCCAAGAAGCTGGGCGAGCACTACTCCCTGCTCTACACCGGCACCAATGGTTTTGTGGCCCACGAGTGCCTGGTAGACCTGCGCCCGCTCAAGGAAGCCAGTGGCATCACCGAGGAAGATATCGCCAAGCGCCTGATGGACTTCGGTTTCCACTCCCCCACCATGTCCTTCCCGGTAGCCGGCACCCTGATGATCGAGCCTACCGAAAGTGAATCTAAAGGTGAGCTGGATCGTTTTATCGAGGCTATGGCCACAATTCGCCAGGAAGTAGAAGACGTTACCAGCGGTAAGTACAGCCCGGAAGACAACCCACTGCACAACGCCCCTCACACTCTTGAGGACGTGATGAACGACGACTGGACCCACTGCTACTCCCGCGATATCGCTGCCCGCCCGGCAGCGTGGCTGAAAGAGCACAAGGTATGGCCGGCTTCCAACCGTATCGACAACGTATACGGCGACCGCAACCTGATCTGCTCCTGCCCACCGATTGAGAGTTACGCCGAGTAAGATCCAGGGTTCTCACCAGGTAACTTAAAAGCGGGCTTTATGCCCGCTTTTTTGCTTTCAAAGGCGTAAATTGGATACAGCATTTCCGGTAAAGCATTATTTCTCCTGTACTTGACGGTCAGGGACACCCGGTGAAAAGTGGCAAGTAAAGACGAGCCGAAATCAAACAAGCCCGACCAAAAGACTGAAGCAATTAAAACAGGGAAAGGTTAATAATCAGTTCAGTGCTCCCATACCTACCTGGGCTACCCGGTAGATAGGGAGGTGGTGGTACACCATTCTCTATATGTTGATGTTCCCCTCCACCATTTGGGTCCGGACTTCAAATGTAAGGATTGTGGCTCAGATAAAGTGTGGGCCGCCAAGCAACAAAGATGGTGGTATGAAATCGCCAAAGGAGATTTCGAGACTTCAGCCGTTCGTTGCTGGCCTTGCAGGACATTGAGAAACAAAGCCAGGGCAGAACAAAAAGCTCATATGATCGAACTAACGAAGAAAGAATCACATCCCAGTGAGGCACTCTGAGGGTGTAAATAATTCTGTGTAACCGCTCTTGCTAGTGGATTATTGGTAGTCG
>NZ_JALBWM010000159.1 GCF_023895975.1 Microbulbifer okhotskensis | reverse complement strand
GAACGGTACAGTGACTACGGGGCTATAGCTGCATGAAACTGTCCGAAGTGTTGATCTAAACCCCTGTCCATTAAATCGGGCTTCACTTGGTGTTGTGATTCAATGTAGTCGAGTACAGCCCTTTCTATGCATTTTTATCATCAGGTGAATTAGCATTTGTAACACTTGAGGCTAGGACAGATAAAGTGAGTAGTGCTATCCGATACATAAGTACTTCCTTGGTTTTTTAAGGGTTTCATTTTTGTTTTGGCCTGAAATATCTGCTTAAACCAATCAAGTCATTATGTGTGCAGTTGATTTTCCTCTCTTGCATACCCTCTGTGTCTATCTGCTGTTTGAAGCCTGTAGATACAGAGCGGTAGGTAGGTCAGGTATTCAGGCTGATCGAGTGACTAATTTTTTATCGAAAGAATTCAACATGAAATTTTACTGCTCCTAGCGGTTTTATATGATGCCTTATAGTTGGCTCGACTACGCCAAATTTCTTAGGGTTTAACACAATAACTTCCACCACGGGTTCTTGAATCGTATATTCCAGTGATCCTGTGAGGATTACTATCTTCCCCCATACACCCTCTTTGGTATTGTGATCGTTTAGTAGTCCTGGGGGGATATTTTCTTCTGTAAATTCAGGGGTTTTCTTGTAGGGGGCTATACCTGGGGGCAAATCTTTCATTGATGGCAACCTTTTATTGTTTGGATAGAATTTTAGCAATCTAGCCTTTGGTCATACGCTGATTTGAGCCGCTTTGTTTGAATAGGTCTCAATAAACTCCAAATAGTTTGATACTAGAAGATCTGGTGCTTCCCACTGCGGATAGTGCCCAATCTCTGAGAATTCAGCTATATTCGCTGGCCTATTTATCAGTTGGCGAAACCGCTCCACCATATGCCTACCTGAAACAGGATCCAGAGAGCCATTGATTAATTGCAGTGGGCCGGGGTAGTTGTTGAGGGCATCTACCCAGCGTTGCCGGTGCTGGCGTCTATCTCGCATATAGGTGATCAGTTTATACAGGTGGTAACCGCCCTTGTTATATTGGAGTATTTGCCACAAATCCTGAAGGTCTGCTGCAGAAGGTTGGGTTCTAGGGCCGAAGATAGCTCTGAAGCTACGGCAGAACTGTGGGTAGCCTATCAGCCGGTTTACCAGGGGGCCAATGGACGAGAGAAGGAGTTTTTGGATCAGTCGAGGTTGATGAGTTTCGGGAAACAGGCCTCCATTTAACAGACTTACCGAGGGGTAACGGGTATTGCCTTCGGCATTAGCTCTGGTAAGTAGTTCTTGAGCAACTGTATCGCCATAATCGTGTGCCAATATATGAGCGGAGTTGATACCCAGGAGGTGTAGAAGCCTTTCATTTAAGTCGGCTTGCCCATGGATACTGTAGTGGTGCTCCTTGGGTTTATCGGAATACCCAAAGCCCAGCATATCCATAGCAATACAGCGAAAGTACTTTGTCAGATGGGGCCAGACTTTTTGCCAGTCGAAGCTACTAGTAGGAAAGCCATGAATCAGCAGCAGTACCGGTTTTTCCTGGTTGTTTGGGGCGCTATCGGCGTAGAACAGCTGATAGCTCTGGCAGTTGAACCACTGTCCGTTTGTTAACCATTGGTGAGGCTGCATTGGCTCTCCAGTTTCTTATTTTTGCACTAGCTGTGAAGATTGCATGAAGTGAACAGATTCTCAAGTGGAGCTTGATTCCAAATCGATGCGCATCTAGCCAGTCCCCCGGAGGGCGTAAATAGCAGGCTTGTTAATGATCTTCCATACCGACAGCCGTGTAACCGATGCCGTTAAACCGATAATCAGTAACGGCGGCAGCAGCCATCCGAGCAGGCTGGTTTCGATATTGAAATCGCTTTGCTCAATCCATACCCCGAGGGGCGCTACTATCAGGGTTGCGATGGTTATGCCCAGTACAACCGGAAGCAGGCTATCAGTCAGGGTGTGATAGAAAATCGTACTTGGCCGGGCTCCAATTGCCATACGTACGCCGAGTCCCGTGCGGCGAAGTTGCACCGAGTAACTGAGGACGCCGAAGATGCCTATTGCGGCAAGGCTGAGAGCGAGCAGGGTGAGCGCTGTTGTCACCCATACGGATACGCGGTCGTTACTGAGCAGCAGGTCCCTCGCTTCTTCCAGGGAGAACAACTCTGAAACTTTGTACTGTCGGTTGACTTGGGAAAATTCCTTGTTGAGTTCTGTGGTGCTGAGCGGCTGGTGAGGTTTGTGCCTGAGAATCAAGAGCGGATAGCTGACGTTGATACCGCGCACAAATAGCCGGGGAGGCTCTTTCTTACCCGGTAGGCTTGCGTTGCGCACTTGATAGGGCATATCACCGCGCCAATAGTAGCGTTTATCCAGAACATCACCATTGGGTTCCAGCTGCTGGGCCAGGGTTTCGCTCACGAGCATCAGGCGGTTGTTATCGGAAAACTCGGCGGCATTGATATGCCGGCCCACCACCAGCGGCATTGATATGCCGGCCCACCACCCGCGGCATACCCAGGATAGAAAGGTAATTCTCATCGATGACGGTGGTTTTAGCCATGACCGGGTTCTGACGACTGGCATCTTGCGAGAGCGATGTCGTCCAGAGTGGGCGGCTGATCGAGATGGGGGTATTTAAGCTCAAGCTGGCGTTCTGTACTTTGGGGTGCGTCAAAAGCCTTTGTCTGATGGCTTTCAAGTAGCTTTCCCGCTCGGCAGCTGAGGCGCTTCTGAGGTTGCCAATATTCAGGGTCAATACCTGTACATTGTCCAGGGGGAAGCCGAACGGTTGATTGATCAGACGGTTGGCGTGCAGGAATATCTGTAGGCTGACAACGATAAGCAGGCAGGTCATCGCCACCTGGCTGCTGATCAGCACCTTTCGGATCAGCGGTGAAATCTGTACCCCGTAACCTTTGCCACTGCTTTGCAGCATTTGATTGAGTACACGGTAGTTAATTTGCCGGCTGACGATGGTTGCAAAGAAAACAGCGAGAAATAGGGCGCACAAAAGAGCGAAGAGCAGGGTTGGCCAGTTAAGGGTGAGTTCTTGGAGTCGGGAAATCTGTTCCGCAGCGATCACCTTGAGAGCTTCGCTTGATACGGCCGTAAGAAGTATCGCTAGCAATGCGGCTACCAACATCAGCAGGCCTATTTCGCTCAGCAATGCGAAAAAGATATGTTTTTTATGCGCGCCTAGTGCGACCTGGATTGCCATATTACGCTGTTGTTTGGCTGCGCGAGACAAAATCAGATTGGTGATATTGGCACAGGCAATCAGTAATAGCACCAGTGTGCCACCCATCACCATTAGGGTTCGCGTGGTGCTATCGCCGAGGATTTTGTCGGTGAAGGGGGTGAGCCGGTACTCGACGGACCGCTCTATGGAAGAAGATCTTCCCGCTAGGGCTGCCTGGTCTTGGGCATCCATCAAAGTGCTGAGTTCGTGACTAGCACTGTCTGGGTCAATGCCCGCTTTGAGCTTGGCGGTGACCATCCGAAATGGCAGGAAGCCTCGCCAGTTATTGCGATGTGTCTCTTGTGTATCGTTGAAGTCCCAGGGAAGCCAGACTGCGGTCTGTCGACCCTGTTTATAGATCTGGGGTTCGATAAAGCCCTTGGCGGTTACTCCGATAATGCGAAAGTCCACCTCGCCAAATTGTAGGCTTTGCTCCAGTACATTTGGGCTGCGCTGGAACCTCTGTTCCCAGGTTTGGTAACTGATCACGGCGACGGGGATCCGGCTATCGAGCCCCTCATCCGTATTGAATTGCCTGCCCAGGGCCAGGGGGGCTTGGGTGAGTTGAAGGTACTCCGGGGAAACGTAGGAGACATTCACTCTTGGTGACCCGGTTAAATTTCGGATTACGTCTTCCCAAAAGTAGACAAGGGCAATGGATTCAAAGAAGGTGTCGTTCTTGTAGATTTCCACCAGGGCTGGGTACTGGCTATTGTTCGCCAATCGCAGTTGTTTGTTCTGATAGAGATTGCCGTTTATTACGTATAGCCGATCTTCATCCGGGTAGGGCAGGAGGGGGGCGGCCAGTAACTGATAGTTGAGGTTAAACAGGGTTACCAGGGCACCGAGGGCAATACCCAGAGTGAGAATAATAGTAGCTGAATAGCGCCGCACCCGGTTGAGGGACTGGAGGGCAGCGGATAGGTCCTTTGTCTTGATCATAGGGCCGTCTCATGGGGCTCTTTGACCAGTTGAGGTGTGGAAATGTGCAGTAAACGGCTGGCCATATCCGCATAGCGGGGGTCGTGGGTTACCATGCACAGGGTGGTTCCGTCGCTATTGAGCTGGCGCAGCATTTCCATTACTGCATCGCCGTTGCGCGAATCCAGGTTGCCGGTGGGCTCGTCCACCAGCAGTAGTGATGGAGTACCGACCAGTGCCCGTACGATAGCAATTCTTTGCTGCTGACCGCCGGATAGCTGGTTGGGTTTGTGGGAGGCCCTGTGGCTCATGCCCACTTTCTCCAGGCATTCCTTCAATTTTTTGTCGCTTTCCGCGTGGGGAATAGGCTGGCGTCGGTATCGTAAGGGTAGGGCAATATTGTCGTAGACTGAGAGTTCGTCAATCAGATTAAAAGACTGGAAAATAAAGCCCACTTTTTCATTGCGTATGGTGGCTGCCTCACTTAACGAAAGTTGTGCTACCTCAGTGCCTTCAATCTGGTAGCTGCCGGCGGTTGGGAGGTCCAGAAGTCCGAGAATGGACAGGAGTGTGGATTTACCACAACCGGATGGGCCGCAAATGGAGACAAACTCACCTAGGTAAATACTCAGGTCCACACCGCGTAGGGCGTGAGTTTCCATTTCTTCCGTGTTGAATACTTTCGTGATGCCGGCCATATGAAGAATTGGCTTGGACATAGCGAACTCCCTGTTCTTGCCCCTCGGTGAGGGGCATCAGTCGATAATCCGGATATGTTTTGCAGCATTGAAGTTGGCCATGTCGGACAGAATAAGCTGGTCCGCTTCACTGACCCCTTGAGTAATCTGGATATACTGGCCCGACTCTTCGCCAAATTGAATAACTTGGAGCGTGGCTTCCTCCCCGTTTTCGTTTACCAGGAAGAGAGTAGTTTTGCTGTGCCTTTGTACGTTGATGGGTCTTTCTACAAAGAGCGTATCCTCCATGGTGGCAGTGAAGATGCGCGCATCCACATTGAGTTGGGGCCTGGCGGATTTCGGAGCTACGGCACTGAAGGCGATTTCCACTTCGATATTGCCGTCCAGGACTTCTGGCGTAATTCGGGTAACCACGCCCTCTACTTTTTCCCGGCGGGTGTCAATCTCGGCGGGCTGGCGGACTTCCAGCTGTTCGGCTTTGGATTGGGGAACTTGAACCAGGGCGAGCAGGTCTGTCTCGCTGCCGATCAGTGTCAGTTCCTGCCCCAGCGCAACGCCTTGACCGAGTTCTACCGGCAGTCGTTGCAGTATGCCGTCGAGGCTGGCACGTACAATCAGGCGACCCGCTCGCTGTTGAATACTTTGCAGTTGGGTTTGCGCCAGGTTGATCTGCTCTTTTGGATCAACTCTGACTCAACAGCGACTTTTTTTAGATGGTTGATATGCTGTTTTTGCAGGTCGACGCGCTTTTTCATCTGCTTTTGCCTAAGAATAGTGGTTTGGTAAGTGAGTTGAGAGATGACACCGCTGGTAATCAGCTCATCTTCGGCTTCGCGGCGGAGTTTCATGACCTGGAAGTTGGAGCTCAGCTCGGCGAGTATGGCTTCTTCGGTGAGTACATCCCGTTCATTGTTTAATATCAGGCGGCGAAGATTGGCTTTTTCCTGCTCCAGGGAAGTTGCGGCCGCATCCAGGTTCTGAATCAGCTCCGGGTTGCTGAGCCGCATAATAATACTGTCACTCTGAACTTCAGCGCCGGGGCGCAACAAGATCTTTTCTACATTGGCTGAAGTTAATGCGGTGATCAGTGTTTGTCTGAGCGCAGCATGCCATAACCGTCCACCACAACTTGTAAGTCCCCGCTCTGTACGATTCCCAGCATTAGCTGTTCGCGTTCAACCCGATAGGCACTTTCCGAAGAGATCAAAAAAGTGCTGGCGATAGCCACAAAAGAAAGTGCGGTAACGCCTATAATGAGAGGGCGCTTGAGAAGAGGGGGTTTCTTGGGTTTGATGATGTCCATATCAAGGGATTTCGTAACTATTCAGTACTAACCTCAAAAAATTTGAATTTTTCCAATAAAAACCTAGGCCACCCCCCGTTA
>NZ_JALBWM010000158.1 GCF_023895975.1 Microbulbifer okhotskensis | reverse complement strand
GACCAGAGCGCTGCTTGATCAGGCCTGTTGAACACCAGAATTGACAATAACTCACAGAAAAGCGATTAGACTCAATATCTCTAAGCTGCTTTAAGGAAATTTGTTGGCATGCTTTAGCCATATGGTTGTGGCCGATATTTGTACCCAGGCTCATGAGCGCCGCATACGCATGCGACAGCACAAACTCTTCATTGGCAAATCTCTTTGTGCGGTGCTCTAGCTCTTCGGTAAAATTTGTGTATGTATTAATTTGATGGATAATTTGATAGAGACTAAAACTAGTATCCTCTCCCATGAGCTGAGAGACAAATTGATCAGTTGAAAAGTCCGTTGCTGGGGTGTCTACTGACCAAGTTCCGTTTTTACTAAATTTCACATATGTGTTTTCTTCGCTGTCGATTCGTTGATTAACCGTTTTAAAGAGTTCTGTCACAGTCATTCCAATCGTGTTCAAGTATTTTTCAGGGTTGCGGTATTCATTCAAGCCTGTAGAAATAAGAATCTCATCGAACGATTTTCGCCACATTTCATACGGTATAAAATAAGACTCTGTTGGTCGGTATTTGTAGCTGTACTTTAGAGTCAAAGATTCATCTTTTAACCCCTCAAAAGCGTGGATAATTAGTAAAACTTTGTACTTCCCAATGGCAGAAAACTCGCCCTCCCGGTATATTAGGTCACGCTCGTACTTTGTTAAAAATCCCATTGGGGTCATATCGGAAATTTTATCCAACCCTTTCTGATATGCTGTTATGGCCGACAGAAGTTCCAAGCTTGAGCAACTTTCAAAAACCAACGGCCTCAAAAGCGGGCCTAGCGATTTTTGAATTGATCTGGATCTTGAAAATATAAAATTATAGTAGTCTAACTTCCGGCGACGCTTGATTATATCGGTATCGACAGCCTGTAAGGTGATGTCGACATCATCAAAGTCTGAAAGCATGAGCGCTTCAGCTAATTTTAGAATTTTCCGCACCTTCTCCCGATCTGACAGCTTGTTTGATCGTGCAACATCAATGATTTTCTTGATCAGTTCTTTACTATTTCGAGTAACATTACTTATAGCTGCTGCTGCATCTAAGAATTCATTTTCCTGCTTATCACTTTCTCTGTTTTGATAGGAATTAGCGTGATTTAAAAGCTGTGTGACGATCTTTTTCCCCGCATCTACAGCGGCATCCGAGCGATGGAAGTGCTGGTACTGTAGATACGCAAGCAAATGTAAGTTCCGACGCCCCTGATCTCGAAACTTCCGGAGTTGAGTGGAAGTCGCTTGTTTCACCCAAATTGCGAGATCTTCTGTTGCTTCCTGGGTAAGGTACAAGGCAGAAATTACAGGTAAAAACTCAGTATGCAAATCATGAAATTTTTGTAATATCCTCCCATTTAATTTGCAGTGGTTGAGTTGGCTTCCCTGTTTGATACGTTTGACGTCACGATGTAATAGAAATTCGTCAGATTCCGACACCAGATTGTTTAGAATCTGTTGTTGCGAATCTGACAAGTGAGTATAGATTTCTGTGGCTAGCTTTTCCTCATAATCTCGGTATCCATGTTGAATAGTTTCTCGGACAATGATAAATGAAGGAACTTCTCGATGTTGCTCAAGGCAATACTCCAATAAACAATCCGCGATGTCCGATTTTCTGCGACGCTTATCAATTAGGGAGTTCGCAAGATCATTAAACCTTGCCTTGAAGCTCGCATCAAAAGCTCGCCAGTCATATTGCTTTAGAATTTTACTCTTATGCCGGGAGGCGACATCTGCCGGGTAGTCAAACGCAGCCTTAGTTGACTTCAGCGATAGAGCTTTTCTGGCCGCGCGGATATGCTCTACTGGAAAGTCTGAAGCCTTGAAGAATTGACGTTTTCGTGTGAAGTAAATGACTTGGAGAAGAAAACCGACTTTGTAATCCTCGCGAGTTATCCTCCTAAGTACCCTTTGGGTAATTGAGTCACACGTAAAAATGCTTCTTTGCCGCAAATCTAGTTTTGGAGGTGCATCCCAGGCCTTTTGCCGAGATGGGGGGAGGATGTGCTCCTGGTTTGAACTCATGTTACTTTAGTAGTCCCTTCCTTGGCCTGACAAAAGGTATAAATTCTTTTGCGCTATATATGTTAGATTTTTTATAATAAAATCTTGATTTTATTGTAGTGTACACAACAGTAAAATTGCATTTAAGGAATAAAAAGACAAACTCATATTCCTAAATCACATATGATGCGATAATTATATTGCCTACTTGATAAAACTCGGTCGATGAATCCTACTGCAGAACTCTATCAATCTCTACAAGTCGCATATGACCGGTTTAATGAGCGGTTGTTTGATGCATCACTTCCTCCAATCATTTTCACAGTGCAACGTAAACCCGGAGTAATGGGGTACTTTACTGGTGATCGTTGGAGTGACGTACACGGCAGGATTGTGAGTGAAATAGCGATCAATCCATCCTATATAGCTAGCTCACGACTTATTGAAGTTATGCAAACCTTGATCCATGAAATGGTTCATTGCTGGCAACATTTCCATGGGAGCCCCGGGCGTAAGTACTACCACAATATGGAATGGGCGAAAAAAATGATTGAGGTGGGTTTGATGCCCAGTTCAACAGGTGAACCCGGTGGAAACATAATTGGGCAGTTTATGGGGGATTACATTCTAGAAGACGGAAACTTTCTGAAAGTTTTTCAGGAGCTTGAGGCTGACCGTGAAATTGGCTTGTTTTGGCTTGACAGGAAGGCCCTGCCTCGATTATTTGAGCCAGTAATTGCAGGGGCTAACCCTAATTCAAAACCTGATAGGGTACTGCTAGAAAGTGGTACTACTGGTGAATATGTTCTATCCGAAGACGGCTTCGAAGTATCACCCTTAGAACAGGGCACCCCATTCACTTCTACAGTCCCAACGGTCAATTCATTGTTGCCAAGCAACCTCCAAATCTTGGAAACACCTAAGAGAAAGACTCGCATCCGTTATCAATGCCCTGGTTGTGATGTCATTGTGTATGGAAGACCAAAGCTACACATATTGTGTGGCGATTGCGACATTCAGTTTGAACGGGATCTTGAATGACATAATAGACAATTATTCTCGAATCACTTATGAATCAATTCTGTAGTTTTGGAGGATGATTCATGTCAGAAACACAGTAAATTTATGGGGGGTTACTGCTCATTATTCTCTCATACACCAGCACCATTTGGAGCGGATGATAATAATTGGTGTCCACCTCTCGGCTTGGAGTGGTATGAGAACATGATCATGGGTTATTGCTTGGAATTTCCAGATCCAGCTCATTCTATCCTTGTTAATATAGCGAGATTGCATAGGCACGGAACTGAACTTCGGGGTTCATACCAAAAGGAGCTTCGAGAATCAGTACAGTAATAGCGAGTGGCAAATCCTATCGGTGCGAGCTTCATAGCCAATGCAGCGCACATTGAAGACTTTTGAGTATAATTGCAGGACACAGCTCGAGCTGAGGGAGCGATAGAAAGGTAGAGGACGGTTTACGCATGATCTGCGGCAAGACTCTGGGCACGAGATACCCAAGAAAAGTATTTCCACGCAGCTGCTGCCCTTTGATTGTGCGCGCTGTCTGAACCCTCAGTTTGCCGCATTGCATTATTGGCTTTATCAAACTTGTTGAAGAAAAACCTCTCATGGTTAGCTATGCAGATCCAGTACATCGGCGGCTGCTAGCAGAAATCCGGCTACTTGAGGATATCGGCCTTGCGCAGTCGCTCCATGAGTATCCCTTTGACCAGGAATGTCCACTACAGGAAGCGTTCGGTTCTATTTCGGAAGCGTGTAAGGGTATGCACGGACTTATTGTGGCCCGTGTAGCTCAGGAACTCCTGGCCTCAACGCTAGTGGGCCTACCACTAGGTCCAACTAGATTCCAGGAAATCTCAGGGATCTGGATAATCGCTGAAGCTGAGTTCGGCGGAAGGGGTTAGAGGTGGCCGTACGTAGCGGTAAAGGATTATTATCCTCACTTCATAAAAGAGTATAAAAATTTATTTCTTTTTGTTTTTTGATGTCTTGTCATTTGCGAGCTGGCATAGGGCTGCTGGAGAGGAAAAAGCTATATTTTTTTCCTACTCCTAAGGGAGTTAAGCAGTATATCTAACCCCTCATGGGGGTCGGCATTCAGTACCGCACAGTATTCAGCGAACTCAAGGATATCGATCTTTTTACGCTCCTGCTCGATCTTGCCAATGATCGAGTGGTGACGTCCTAGCATTGCAGCTGCAGCACGGATAGAGAGTCCTTGCTCTTCGCGCTTTTGCTTGAGCCATTTGCGGAGCTTTTCAACATCAGGTGAGTAGGGTGAGGACTTCATTGTCTCGATGGTAGAGACGAAGTAGAATGGCGCGAAATTCGAGACATCCAGATGTACTATGAAAGCTTTGAGGGTTAAGCCTGAATTCGTCTCACTTTTGAAGACAGGGAATTTTGATACTTTTTCTGTCTCCCGTTTTAGAGACGCTTACTTGCAACTGACTGGTGATAATTCTAAGTCCAAGAATCTAACTAGTCAGTTAGTGAAACGGCACTTGCGTAAGCTTGAAGAGTACGGAGTTCTGGAAAGGGTAGCTTCTGGGAAGCTACATCCGATTGTATATCGAATAAAAGATCTAACTCGGTTGAATTCAGGACCTACCGTGCACCAGCACCCAGGAGCTAAATCCAAGCGATCAGACGAGTCACTTCCTGAAGAGGTTATTCTTACTCTAAAAGTAAAGCTGAGCAAATATCGTACAGATTTGCTGTCTGCAGCGGGCGCGCTCGAAGAATATGAGGCTATCGCTCAAATACAGCCCAGGCTAAAAGTAGCAATTCAGAAGAAATATGATCAAACCCGGGAAGAATATGCCAAAACTCTCGGGAAAGTTAGAGCAATCGAGTCTCTACTCGACCCCAAACTTAGCCTTTAATTATAATGAAACTACGTCGATGGCAATCCGAGGCCATCTCTCAGGCCTATAGTCAATATTCATCAGGCATTCGCCACTTCTTGTGCCTTGCCACTCCGGGGGCAGGTAAAACGATTATGGCTGCTATATTGGCCAAGCGCCTGTTTGAAGCGGGAATGATCGATCTTGTGATGTGCTTTTCCCCTGCAATTGTTGTGGCAAAGGATTTCCAGAAAGAGCTTGAAGCACAGACAGGTAAAAGGCTAGGAGGCCAACTCGGCGATCATGGCTGTTCTTTGACCTATCAGGCCATGATTTCTATGGCTACATCATTTTGGGAAACGTTGAAAAATCATCGAGTGTTCGTGATATTTGATGAAATCCACCATTGTGCTGCTACTGAAGAAGGTAATAGCAATAGCTGGGGAGAAGCTATTTATCGCCATATCAACGAAAAATCAGCTTATTCGCTAGCACTAACCGGCACACCGTGGAGGTCTGATAATATTCCCATTGTTTTGGCAGACTACTGTAAGGAGTCAAACCGGGTACATTGTGACTACCGTTATGGCTTGGCCCAAGCGATCACTGACAATGTCTGCAGAGAGCCTAGTATCATCGCTATCGATAACTCCTCTACCCAAATTACTGATGATTCTAAGACTCATTGCTACCCTTCATTCAAAGATCTGTTATCCCAGTCAGATTGCAGTTATCAGGATCTTTTAGATAATGAAGTTCTTATCACCGAAGTTCTGCGCCGAGCGGCTCATCAGCTCGATAACCTGAGGAAGTCAGCTCCTAACGCTGGAGGCCTGATAGTTACAACATCTGTTTCTCATGCCAGAAGAATAGCCTTCCTACTGCAAGCAGAGTTCAATGAAACAGCAGTGATCGCCACCTATATCGATGACAATCCACTGGCGACCATCCGCCAATTTCGTGATAGCTCCAGCAAATGGATTATTTCTGTCGGGATGATCAGCGAAGGTACCAATCTGCCACGCCTACAGGTTTGCTGCTATCTCACACGCGTCAAAACGGAACTCTATTTCCGTCAAGTACTTGGACGTATTCTTCGAACTACAGGTGAAAGCGGAGAGAAGGGCTATCTTTTTATGCCAGCTGCTCCGACACTGATTAAGTGGGCCTTACGGGTATCAGAAGATATTCCCGAAGCTAATATCCTGAGCTATGGCACTATTAAATCAACAACCAACGTCTCCGTTGATTCTATCTCATCCATAAATGAATTAGAGTTGAAAGCTTCGGAGGTCCGCTCGGAGATTGATATCAATACCGGTGCTACTGGGGAGAGGCTCCCTATAGAGCTGGTCGACTCACAATCTACTCTTGCACAATCCTATGAAGCCTGTATCAATATTTCCGAGTTATTGTCAATTCTGGTGTTCAACAGGCCTGATCAAGCAGCGCTCTGGTCGA
>NZ_JALBWM010000157.1 GCF_023895975.1 Microbulbifer okhotskensis | reverse complement strand
TATTTTAGGTCTATTCTGTTCGTTTTTACACCGATTTATATGGGACAGCCCTGGGGTGCCAGCGTAGGGTTGATGTTTAATGTGGGGGCAAGTATTCAGGTCAGACTTGTAGGGCTGGGTATGATTGTGAATCTATTGGTGGAGTGTCAAATTTGTTGATTTCTTAAGTCAATTCTCATTTTTTCATTGTTTGAGGTTGTTGTATGATTCTACATTCACATTCTTGCTGGGTTGAATGGGAGATAAGAGTAGGGGGGGGATGTTGTAATCGAAGTTGGATTCCTGTCAAATCACATGGTTCATGTTTGGAGTATGAAATGCAGTTGCGAGGCGCATTTTTTTAAAGCAAAGAGCGGCTTATCAAAAAGATCTTAGGGTTCTCTGTGGAGGGATAATTTTCGTGCCGAGCAGTATGTGATCATTCGCCTGTTGGTATTGATGGATTCAAGATAAGCTGAGATAGGTTAACTGCCACAGAAAAGTTCAATATTGGTGAAACCTCTGATCCAGATAGGGTGTTTTCCCATCATTTTGTCATTCATAACCACTGAAAAAGTTTAGGCTCAAACCTAGGCTTGCATTAGGTGTAGGCGGCGTCGTAAGAGGCAGCACCTGAGCAATCTAAGTCATCGAGGTGTGCAGATTTAATCGGTGGTCACGATTTATTAAAAATTGATAGATTTATTATGCGTCATGCAAGGGATACTAAAAGCCATGAATGCAGCCACTATAGGCTCGTGGGACTTTGAAAATTTTATAGCCATACACGTTCGATGGGCTAGTTTGGTGGTTACAAAGATAGTGTGGGAGATAATCTTTGTCTGAGATCTGTATTGATTTGGCTTGAACTCATCTCTGCCATGTTTACTGAGTATAAAAAGCAGTCTACTCAAAATCTATGCGGGGATTTCCTAATTGTAGTTCTTCCGTTTCATATTTTTTGAGGAGTAGGTCAAGCAGGAATTTCTCTAAAGTCTCGATCCGAAATAAACAGCGGCGGCGGCTGCCCCCACCGGGGGGCTCTATATTTATATGCACTTACCTATAAATTAGCAGGCTGTTAATTGACCTGATTCTATCTTTTTGCAGGTAACTGAATGCTCCGCCAATATTGTGGTTTTACCTATAACTCCATATTTCCTTATATATGGCTATGCCATACTTCCCTTGGTCGCCGGTAATTTATTAAGGGCCTTTAAGATTTGTTACGCCTAAAAGAATGGTAACATGTCACAGGGTTGCCGGCAGCGGAGTCGGAGTCAGCTTTGCACATATCACGTACAGCTAAAGAGTCGCTCAAACTTGCGGCAGCTTTAGTCACTGTTTATGCCATTGCGATGAGCATCAATTGGGAGAAGCCTTTTTGGGGCGGATTTGCCGTTATTGTATGCAGTCAGGCAAATCTGGGGCAATCCCTAAATCGCGCCATTTTATGGATGCTCGGGACACTTTTCGCCATGCTGGGGGGGTGGATAATTGTCGCTCTGTTCCCTCAAGATCGTTGGCTGTTTATGATTGCGCTCTCTATTTGGGTCTCGGCCTGCGTCTATTTCATACAAAGATCAAGGTACCAGTATTTTTGGATAACTTGTGGTTATGTGATTCTGATGTTGTGGGATGCGACGGGTGGTGATTTATCTATTTCATATGAGGAAGGTATTTTACGCGTCCAGGAATCTCTGCTGGGGATTGTTGTATATGGTCTTTTTGCAGTATTAGTGTGGCCCAATTGTAGCAGCGGTGAGTTGCAAAAAGCATCTGCGCAGCTGCTGGATAGTCATCGTATTTTTGCCGCTAGTTGTTTTTCCAGGTTGAAAAATAAAGAAAAATTAAAAATTAACCCGGAAAAGCGGGTTGACCTGCTGAAAGTAGATGCTCGCTTACGGTCCTCTATTAGTGATGCCAGCTCCGATAGTTATGAAGTATGGGAGTCGCGTAAGCAATGGGATCATTTTGGTTCTCGTGCAACAGCAGTAACCCAGTCGCTACTTAAGTTAGAAGAAAGTTTGGCTCTTTCAAGTAATTTAGGGATATCCAATTTTCTTGTCGGAGTGAATGATTATGTGGAGGATATGCAGCGACGTTTTGACGGAATAAAAAAAGGGGTTGCCAATAGTGAGCTGGTGGATACCGTAGAGGAAAAGGCAATTTTTGCAGATATTGAGAAGATAAAGGGTATATCAACATTCGATACTGCCGCTTTGTCGGTTACGCGAAGGTCGCTGAATGATCTTGAAGTAGAATCACGATCATTAATAGATTCGGTCAATGATATTAAAAATCTTGGGGATTCATACTCAAAATTTCCAGCTGAAAGAGGGGCGCATTGGTTTGGTTTTTTCATGCCAGATCCGGACAGATTGGCCAATGTTGTTCGGGTGCTTGTCGGAATATGGATAGCCTATTTAGCGTATTTATTTGTTCCAGATATGTTGGGAGGGCTGCTAGTTGTTCTTTTGATTACGATAATAGCAATTTTGGCTGCGATGAGCCCTCAAATCAAGCTATTTGAAACCTGTTTTTACACCATTTTGGTGTGTCTGATGTCCGCTCCGCTTTATTTTTTTGTTATGCCGAAGTTGCATGGGTTTTACTCGCTGGGAGTGATGATATTTATCTGGACTTTTGTTATTTCTTACTTTGCGGTCAGGGTTTTTGGTCCGCAATCAATGATAAGAACTCTAGTATTGATTTTCCCGCAAATAGTTTTTAATTTTAATAATTACCAGGAGTATAGTTTTGCTGTGTATACAAACTATCTATTTGTTCTGGCGATCATATTTTGTATTCTAGCTGTTTCCAGGAATATCCCATTTTCTTCTCATCCTGAGAGAAACTTTAAAAATAATATAGATCGTTTTCTTAATAGCGCTGCTTGCCTGGTTCTGGAGGGCGATATCCCTGACTACAAAAAACAATCTATCTTTTATCGCGTGTATATTCTGTACCATCTAAACATTGTTTCGATTTCTCATAAGAATGTGCTCTATTGGAAGGATGGTATCGATGAAAAGTGTATCCGAGGAATGTCTGGAGACCAAATAGCGAGAATTGTTGATCTGTTGATGCTTATTTCAAATCAAGTGCAAATATTATACCGCATTGATAAGTGCAAAATGAATCTTATTGCTACGAAAAGAATGCTTCGAGAAGCATTTATTTGGCGGTGTCTTGCTGGAAAAATATTTTTTTATTTGTCGGGGAAAAAAAGAAATATCCATATTGATGCTTTGAGGAGAGGGTATAGAAGGATTTTTGAGCGGGCGAATGTTGATGTGAGTGAATTGATGGAGTTGCGAGCGTGTAGCAAAGAGTCAAAAGAGGGTGTGTCAAATTTTTTATATTTTTTAGGTGTTGCTCATTGTATTAACAACTATTTGGCTGAATTTTTCCGGCTGTCAGAGTCGGTGGACTGGGAGTGTTTTTGTGAGGAAAAATGTCTTTGAAGTGAGTGGGTAGCTGAGTGGAAAGGGTGCCACATGATATATCATTTGGTGGATTTTTCCTTTCGCCAATCTTGGTGATAGGGTTGTTCGGTGTGCTTGCAGCACTGCTAACAGCCAGGCTCTTGGATCACTATCGCCTGTCCAGGTATTTTGCTAATCCTCCGGTAGTCATCATATCGTTAAGTATAATTTATGCGGTTTTCATCGGAGCAGTATTTGTTGGGATATAAAGATGAAAAGGTATAGGAAGTATATTCTTACAGGTAGTTTTGTGTTTTTTGCAATATTATTATTGGTTTTCCAGTTTTGGAAGTATCTCAATAATCCCTGGACCAGGGATGGGAAAGTTCAAGCCGATATTATACAAGTGACCCCGAGAGTCTCTGGGCAGGTTGTTGATTTACCGATCAGAAATAATCAGTTTATTAACGCGGGTGACCTCTTATTTCAGATAGACCCACGCACATATCAAGCGGCCTTGGAAGAAGCCAAAGCGCAGTATGAAGAGGCTCTAGATAACTATAGGGCGCAGAATAAGAATGTTCTCGCATATGAGGCACGTATTCGTGAGTCGGTCGCAACAATTGACCTTGCTAAGAGTAATATTAATGCATTGAGCGCAGAGGTCGTGAAGACAAAAGCGGAATATGATCGGCAGAGAGATTTACTACCTCAGCGGGCAACTTCGGTAAGAGCGCTACAGGCTGCCCAGGCTGCTTACGAATCCACCGTAGAATATCGTGCAGGAGCAGACGCTTCTTTGGTGGAGTCGATGGCAGTCTTGGAACAATCACAAGCAGAATTGGAGCAAGCGAAGGCAGAGCTGGGTGCACCTGGAGCTGACAACCCTAGTGTACGTGCCGCCTTTGCATTAGTACGTCAGGCTGAGCTAAATCTGGAGTATGCAACCGTTACCGCACCGGTCTCGGGTTATGTTACCAACATCGATTTTCGATATGGCGATCAAGCGGTCGCAAACCAACCGGCATTATCTGTTGTCGATGTGAGTACCTTTCGTATTGACGGTTTTTTTCGTGAAACTTTTGTACGGCGAATTGCTCCAGGTGACCGAGCAATAATGACATTAATGGCTTATCCTGATCATCCGTTAGAGGGCTATGTCGAGAGTATCGGGTGGGGGATTGCAAGAGAGGACGGAACAGCAGGTAATGATTTGTTGCCGAAAATAGATCCAACTTTTGATTGGATTCGTCTCGCTCAGAGGATACCGGTAAGGATCCACCTGACAAATATTCCGGAAAAAGTGAAGCTTCGAGTTGGATTTACCAGCTCTGTGCTTGTAATAAGTGATTCAGCAGGCACCGGGCAAGATGTATCGGTGCATACTCAGTAGGCTAAGTTGTTGCGGGTCGATACGGCTTTCAGCTTTTGCTGTTGTTGCAATCGCTCTTTTGGGAGGCGGGTGTATGCTGGGGCCGAATTATCAGCCTCCCCCGGTTGATATAGAAGACCAGTGGAATTATCAGCATGATAAACGTATTGATAGTTCTGAATTGATAGATCCACTGTGGTGGCAATCTGCATTTTCAGATGAAGCGCTGGACGAGTTAATTTTATTGGCAGTAGAGAATAATTTAGAACTGAGGTCGGCGGCCCTGAGAGCTATTCAAGCCCAGCAAATCCTGGCCATTGCTGTCGGCAATCAATTTCCTCAAACACAACAACTTGACGCCCTTGTGGATAGATCAAAATATGTTAGGTCTGGTATCACAAGTAATGTACAAAGCGAGTTCTATCCAAATTTTAATTTAACCTGGGAGTTGGATATCTGGGGTGAATTGAGACGTTTGGTAAATTCAGCGGCGGCAGACTTGAAGGCAAGTATGGCGGTCTATGATGGTGCGCTCATATCTATTGTCGCACAGGTAGCTCAGACATACATCAGCATTCGAACAACGAAGCGACGCCTGGTTGTTGCCAGAGAAAATATCCGTGTGCAAAAAGAAAGTTTGAGAATTGCTCAGGTGAAATTCCGGGCGGGTGAAGTGAGTGCATTAGACGCGGAGCAAGCTCAGGCTCTGCTGAGTAATACTGAAGCGAGCATTCCCAGTTTGGGAATAACTTTGCAACAGCTTAAGAATGCACTGGCAATACTACTTGGGGTGCCGCCTGGTGGTATCAACTATATAGTGTCTTTACCTTCAACAATACCTTATACCCCCACTGTTATTACTATTGGGATGCCCCAAGATCTTTTGCGGCAGCGTCCAGATATACGTGCTGCCGAGTATAGGCTAGCTGCTCAAGGTGAGCTGATTGGTGTTGCGAGGGCAGAACTTTACCCAAATTTCAGTATTGGGGGAGAAATAGGGGCTATTGATATCAGAGGGGGGCAACTCAATGGTAGCAGTGATGCCTGGGATATTTTTGTTGAATTCAATTGGAATATTTTCAACTATGGGCGACTGAAAAGTAACGTTCGATTACAGGACGCAATTTTTCAGCAGCTTGTATCTGACTATCAGCAAGTGGTGTTACTGGCTCAAGCAGATGCTGAAAATGCAATTGTCGCATATCTTAAATCTCAGCAACAACTGGCGCATTATGAAGTTGCAGCGGATGCTTCAAAGAACTCTGTTAATATTTCACTGTCCCAATACACAGGCGGGCAAGTGGAATTCGATACCGTGATCACCACCTTGGTTTCTGATGTTCAGCAGCAGGATATTTTGGCTGTGGCACGGGGTGTTGTTGCTGTAAATCTTGTGCAGGTATACTTGTCTTTAGGCGGCGGTTGGCAAATAAATGATGGATTGGCTCCTGTTGAACTTCTTCCGGAGGAGGTATGGAAGGAGATGCGCAACCGGATCCCCTACTGGAACAAGCTCAAGTAGTTGGGACCTGATGTAATTCACAGAGTCCGCTTCTTTCGGTTGAAATACACTTTGGAGCAGCATTTATAATTCTGTGCCCATTGCTATATGGATTCTATTGCGAATTTTGGTAAGTGTATCTGAACCCAGCTGGAGGCTGTAATTTAAATTGTGTAACTGCTCATGCCCCCATACTCTATACCGGA
>NZ_JALBWM010000156.1 GCF_023895975.1 Microbulbifer okhotskensis | reverse complement strand
CAGATACGCTACTTTCTTTCAAACCCTCAAACACCAGATTCGGTTATAACTCATCTTTCACGGAAATTCCACCTAGGGGGGATTATGAGAAAACTGGCGATCCTTACATTTCAGACCCTTGATGGAGTGATGCAGGCGCCAAGCGGTCCCGAAGAAGATATTTCTGAAGGCTTCACTCATGGTGGTTGGGCTAACGAATGCTGGAGTGAGGTTATGGAGCAAGTTGGTCGTGAGGCTATGCGAGAACCCTACGATCTTTTACTCGGGCGGAATACTTATGATGTATTTGCATCGAGTTTCGCAAATGCCCCAGCTGAAAACCCAACAGCAGAGATACTAAATCAGGCCAAAAAGTATGTTGTGACGTCTCGAGCCTGTAAGCTTCAATGGCAAAACTCGGAAAAAATTACGGGAAATATAGAAGCAGAAATCACTCGGTTAAAAAAACAAAGTGGTCCGTTACTGCAGGTACATGGCAGTTGGCTGCTTATCCAAACCCTGCTAGAACATGGTCTTATAGACGAGTACCGTCTTTGGACTTTCCCCGTTGTTCTGGGTAGCGGGAAACGTTTGTTTTCCAAAGGCACAATTCCGGCCATGCATAAGCTGATCAAATTTGAATCTTGCCCATCTGGGGCATTTATGCATTTCTATCGACCAAGTGAGTCTGTTATGGTCAGGCCGAACCGGGTACCTCGCTAAACACATTTCTCAAAGTCGATGGGAGTCACGCCCCCTAGTGTTGTATGTATACGGCGTGAGTTGTAAAAAGTGAACATGATCCCACATCTGTTGCTGAATGCTCTCTAATCGGATAGAGGTTTCACGTTAGCCATTTTCGTATAAAACGCATCAGTCGATGCGTTGGCCTAGAAATTCCCTTTGCGGTTCACTGAGTGCACCATCCTATACTGCTTAACCAGCGTCTGGTAGACATGGCTGTCATATTGATTGCCACTGCCAGAGTCCTGTGTGAATAAGTCATTCTATAGAGGTAATTGAAAGTTAGGACAGGAATTTGAGTTGAAAGTTAATTCTTAATTTTCTGTTTGGGCTCCTTTTATTCTGTTCTTGTTTGTGGGGTTCCTGTGCTTGATTTTGTTGATTCTGATTTGGAGGCGTGTTTGGCGTTCGAATTATATGGGAATTGTTTTGAAAGCCGGGTAGTTTTTAAAAAACATCTCAGGTTTCTATGTATTTTATTTCTGTGGGTTATTATTTTTCAATTGAAGATTGGAAGGTTATGTCAATAGAAAGCATAAGGTTTTGTAATTTTTGGCTCATTTGGGTTGTATTGCCGTTGTTAATGTATGAGAGCTGGGTTCTATCCCCCCTGTGGTGGATTTGTTGCGTCTTTAACTTGGTTAGGCCTGAGATAAGGTGGTGTTTGGCTGACAAAAAAATAATAGAGAAAATATAGAGAGACTCAGTATGATGGTGAGCCTTTGTAAGCAAAAAAAATTGATTGCACAAGCGATTCAAGCTAACAATTCAGTCAATCATGCCCCTCCTTGGTACAGTGTTGCGATTGCCTGCCTAATATTGTCTGCTACGCCCCCGACAACACATGCTCAGGATGGCCAAGCCGAAGAAAAAGAGCAGCGTTCTCGGCAGGCTATCGAGGAAGTTACGGTAACTGCACAGAAGATTGAGCAGAGTATCCAGGATGTTCCTATCGCAGTTTCGGCCTTCTCTGGAGACAGCATGGATGCCTTGAAGATCGAACGCGGTGAAGAGCTGCTGCGTGCGATTCCCAATGTGAATTTCTCCAAATCAAATTTCAGCACCTATAACTTTTCTATTCGAGGCGTGGGTACCAAAGCGGTTTCAGCGGCCTCCGACCCGGCGGTGGCGGTTAGCTTTAACAATGCATCTCTGATTCGTAACCGCTTGTTTGAACAGGAATTTTTTGACGTACAAAGGATTGAGGTGTTGCGTGGTCCCCAAGGCACGCTATATGGCCGCAATGCCACTGCCGGGGTAGTGAATATGTTGCCAGTGATGCCAGAGGATGAATTTGCTTCAGAAATTAAAGCGGAAATAGGCAACTATAGCTCGAAGCGTGCCAGTGGCATGTTTAACTTGCCATTGGGAGATACGCTGGCATTTCGCCTCTCTGGCGCTATGACTAAGCGCGATGGCTTTGATTACAACCTTCATACCGGTAACGATGTGAATGACCGCGATCTGTACTCCACTCGTGCCATCTTTGAGTGGGAGCCAAGCGAGTCTTTTAACGCCAACCTAATTTGGCAGCATTTTGAGGAGGACGATCGGCGCTCGCGTACCGGAAAGCAGCTTTGCACGAAAGATCCGGGACTCTCAAAGGTTGGGGAAACCGAGCTGACAGGCTTTACCCCGGTGTTTTTCAGTCAAGGATGCCTGCCCGGCTCGATCTATAGTGATGATGCCTATGATGCTCCCAATGCCAGGGGCTTTGCTAACATCTTAGTCACAGGGCTAATTCCTACTCACATTGGTCCAGTAATTGACTGGTACACAGACCCTTATGAAAATTCGACTCAGTCTCATGATCTTCGTAAGATAGAGACCAGCTATGATCCTGTATTTCGTGCCGAGAACGACCTAGTGCAGCTGAACTTCGAATGGGACCTGGGAAATGCTCTGACCTTTTACTCCCAGTCGACTTATGCCAAGGACGATTACTACTCCTCTCAAGATTACAATCGTTACGTGTCGGACCCCATTTTTAACGATACCGGCGACCTAAATCCCACTCCTGGAGGAATTTATACCGATCCGCAGTTGGGCCCTTCGGAAGGGCTGCTGGCCGTGGATATCAGCCGTTCTGATAATAAACAGTGGAGCCAGGAATTCCGATTACAGACGTCTTTTGATGGTCCATGGAATTTTTCGGTGGGCACTAACTACCTGGATTTTAAAACCCAAGATGACTACTTCATTTTTAACAATGTATTTAGCATGCTTGCGGAGTATTTATACAATCAGGACACGGATGAGCTTGGGTTTCTAAGTACTAGAAACTGTACGGAGCCAGAGGGGAATGTGGGCTCAGACTGTGTGTATGTGGACCCCAACTCAATAGAGAACATTGATGAGGAGGGTCACAATTACTTTCTGAGTCGCAATTTAGTGGAAACCCGCTCGTGGGCCCTGTTTGGCGAGGCTTATTGGCAAATAAATGATGACGTGAAACTTACAACAGGGCTTAGGTATACCGATGACCGCAAACGTTCAACACCGGTACCCAGCCAGTTGCTCCTCGGGACTCAATATAATGATGAAACCGGTGAAATTTCCTCCGGTGAGCTTTCAGGAGGCCTTACTCATCGAGGTTACCCAGAAGGTGATCAAGTAAGCCTAAGCTGGAAAGAATATACAGGGCGTGCGGTATTGGACTGGCGTACAGAAACCCCCTTTACTGACGATACCATGCTTTATGTTTCCTTCGCCCATGGCTATAAGGGGGGCGGCACCAATCCACCCCGTGCCGAGATTGACCCAGTAATAGTGCAATACCAGCCTTTGGAGGAAACATTCGAGCCCGAGTTTGTCAATGCGATTGAATTTGGTACTAAGAATACGCTTCTTGAGGGTAGCTTATCCCTTAATGCCAACGCCTTCTACTACGATTACACCGACTATCAGGTTTCCCAGATTGTCGATCGTATTTCTCTCAATGAAAACTTCGATGCAGAGAGTATGGGGTTGGAGCTTGAGCTGGCTTGGCAGCTTACAGAGGCAACTCGAGTAGATTTAAATATGGGTTATCTGAAAACCCGTATTGCCGATGGTGAGGAGTCTATCGATGTAATGGACCGCACTCAAGGCAACGAGGATTGGGTACTGGTGCGCCCCAGTATACAGGTGCCTTCCAACTGTATTGCACCAGTAGATCTGGTCGAGACAGTTATGAGTGCCCCCAATATATTTGCTATCTGGTCGCTGTGTTCCGGCTCTGCTAGGTATGGCTCATATAGCCCTGAAGTTCAGGGTGGCGGGTTCCGCCACGATATAATCTATGGAGTTGATCCCTATAATCCGGTTACCGATGCGCCCAATGGAGGACGTGGCTTTTCCGCCGACCTGAGTGCGAATGAGCTACCTAATGCGCCACGGTTTACCATTAATTTCGGCGTTGAGCATACGATCCCGATTGAAAACTGGGATCTGATTCTACGTGCAGACTATTATCGTCAATCGGAGAGTTACGCACGAGTTTACAATACGGAGTATGATCGTCTGAAAGCCTGGAGTAATCTCAATGCCTCCGTCAGCCTCGGTAACCCTAGCAACGACTTATATATGCAGCTGTATGTGAAGAATATCTTTGATGATGCGCCGATCACGGATATGTTCACCAATAGTGATGATTCGGGTCTGACCACCAACGTCTTTACATTAGAGCCACGCATAGTGGGCTTTAATATCAGTAAAGGATTTTAGGGGTTACGCAATCAAAAATCACAACAGGTTAACGAAAATTATTTTCGTTAACCTGTTGTGGCTTTGCCGTAAGACCTGTTTACGAATTAGTACTTTTGTCAGAAGTGATTTTCTCAATACACCTAATTGTCAATTCTGGTGGCAATTAGGTGTAGTCAAAGTCGATAGTGGTACGTTGTGAAGAGGTAGCCCCGGTCGATTTCACGTGCTGGATGAATCTTCTTTAGTTTCCATTGCAATGGCGACAGAAAGCAAAAGAAAGGCTGAAGCCCATAAAATAAGCAAATAAAATAATCCGGGTCGATGAGTAAATGCTATGGATCCATAGGTAAGGGCTGTAATGGTGCAAAAATATAGAAGGATGTTGAATATATGGAATTTATTGTTGCGCAATACCCGAAATTTTAAGGCCCCTATGACGAAAAGAAAATTGAAAAATGGCATCGACAGTATGAGTGTTCCGAGTAGATCTTTTGGGTCGTTGAATAATTTTAGCCCCTCACCGAAGATAATGCTCAATGCTCCGAGTGTGGAAATAATAAAGAGAGCAATGCCGGCAAACCAATGCCCGTCAGCGGGTAGAATAAGCGATGCTAGAAACAATATAACAGAAAGTTTAAATGTTAGATCTTCATTGATGTGCATGATAAACCTGGTGCCTTTATAATCGGCTGCCCGTACAGAATTTTGATTATTCGGTTGTTGGTTGAGAGGATATAAATGATTCTGTGTAACCCGTTTTGCCAGTTAATTATTGGTAGTCAGCGAGTCGTTCGCCGAGCTCAATCATAAATCGATTTAATGCTGACCTCCAGTTTCGGATTGGTATTGCTAATTTCTTCGAAGCAGCCTGTATAGACAAGTATACCACGTTCATCGCTGAATCATCAGAAGGGAACACTTTTCACTGCTTGGTAGCTTTGCCAGTGACGCCATTTAGGAATTAATCGCGTTGGTTGTATAGAAGACTGTGCGAACCTCAGGTGGGTACTTAAGCAGTATAATCGGGTTTAGCCAGTGGGTGACCCTGGATTTACTGATTTTCGGATGGGTATCTTATGCAAAGCGTTTCCGTTCCGTCAGTGCAGCTGCTTCTGTGGCTGCAGTATAGATCTCCTTCAGTACCCTGTAGTCCTACCGCAAGACGTATTTAAGCGAGTTACGCACCAAGTGCACGATGTGCAGTTAGACTTTTGCTTAAGGGTATTCTGCCGTAATGGCTTCAGGTAAGCCTTTCAGTTCATCTGTGCAAACGATAAGAAAGTCTTCCTGGCCGCAATTTTTTAGTTCGGTTAGCAGGGATGGCCAGAATTTTGCCTCCTCTGTTTCGGCAAGCCACAAGCCTAGCCGCTCTTTTTGGCCTTTCACATTAACGCCCAGGACGACATGCATAGCTTTGTTGCTTGCCCGCCTATTCTGGATGATTTTCAGGGTAATGCAGTCGAGGTAGACAATTGGACATACCGATACATTGGGTGGTTTTGATACTCTGAGATGGCTTCAAGAATCTGCTCTGTAACCTTAGATACCAGAGTTTCTTAGACATCGGCACCGTACGTTTTTTGAAGGCATCGACGATGTCTCGGGTGCTCATGCCCTTTGTGTACAAACCGGGGTTTAAAGGACCTCGCTCGATCACGAAAAATGGTGATCTTAACAACGCCGTGCCGACCTCTAAGGCGCTTAGACCTTGTGCCATTGCGGCTGTTGCCGGAGCCACGTTTAGCGGTGTCATTCTTGGGGTAGCCTAGATGCTCATCCAGCTCTGCACCCAGTGCCGCTTCTATCGTCATCTTGATGAGCTTCTGGGTAAGGCTGTTGCGGCTGGCTTCACAATTAGCATCCTTGGCCAGTTCGGAGACCTGGGATTTCAGTTGCTGTTCTAGATTTGTATTGTCCATTGTTCTGCTCATGATATCCTCTGATGCAGAGTACGGCGGCATGAGCAGTAAAAAAATTTAATTTACAGTCTCCGATTTGGCAGCCCGCCTATATATTGGAAGGCCGTTGATTTAACAGTTATCTATTACTTTATTAAAACAACACTTCGGACAGTTTCATGCAGCTATAGCCCCGTAGTCACTGTACCGTT
>NZ_JALBWM010000155.1 GCF_023895975.1 Microbulbifer okhotskensis | reverse complement strand
CCAGCTGGCCCCCTTTGCTATCGCCAAGTGTGTCGGTCATTGTGGGAATCTAGGCATCTACCATGGGCAGGTATTGTTCTAATTTGAAGTGAGAACCTTATTTTCTCAGTATCTGGCTGTGTTTCCTACCTATTTCGCTCCTTAAAACTGTCCGAAGTATTGAAGAGAGATATTTACTCTAAACTCCCATTTGTATTCGATAAGCTTTGTTGATCATTTGATTTGCTTCTGTTTGATTCATTGGCTTAGTCAATCTATTTTGAAGCCTTGATGGATTTCCACTTTGGGTATCACTTTTAGTATTGTCAATAAATAAGATCGTTGGTATAGGATAAAAGCACTGAGATACTAGTAATAAAGTTTAAATACACTTCCTTCAGGGTACGCCCTCATTTGGAGTTGCGAACCAATTTGCCCTGCAGTGGAGCTATTGTTGGTCCAAGCTTTTATATCCGTTGCAAGATTTGCAAAGTGTGAAGTTTGGCATTTATGGCAGCCTCAAAGACTCCGCTATCACGATCACAGATTGTTGGCTTAACGGCCTTGTCGTTTGCTATTTTTCTGATTGCTAATGATTTTACCGCTTTTTCTGTCGCGATTCCTGCAATGGAACAGCATTTCCGCGCAGATATTTCCACGCTCCAGTGGGTAATTAATGGTTATGCGTTGGTATTTGGGATTCTTATCGTCACCGGTGGACGTCTAGCGGATATGTTTGGGCGTCGCCGGCTCTTTTTTATCGGCACTTCTATTTTTGTGTTCTTTTCCATTGTGGGGGGGCTGGCTGTCAATGAGTGGATGTTGTTAGGGGGGCGGGCCCTTATGGGGGTTGGTGGGGCTTTAATGTGGCCGGCGATTCTTGGTATGACTTACCAGATTATGCCAGAGGAAAGGGCGGGGCAGGCGGGGGGGTTGATTATGACTGTCTGTGGGTTTGCCAATTCGGTGGGTCCATTACTGGGTGGTTTTTTTACTGATTTTGCCAGTTGGCGCTGGATATTCTTTATTAATGTACCTATCGCATTGACGGCAATGTTGGTTGGCTGGAAAGTCATAGAAGATGATCAGCCTGAGGAGAGTAAAGAAAAAGTCGATTATTGGGGGATGATCTCCCTGTCAATATTCCTATTGGCTCTGATGCTGGCTCTGGACTTTGTTATCGATGTGGGGGTTAAGAGTCCCGTAGTCATCGGGCTGCTTATAATCTCTATTGTATTTTTCTTCGTATTTTCGTGGGTAGAAACTTATACCCATTCAGATCCACTTATCCCCGCCGATGTTGCCACTAACTGGCGTTTTTTCAGTGTCTGTATTGTGACGCTACTTTTATCTGTTTCATTTGTATCGATGCTGTTGTATATCCCCCAATTTCTTATTAAGGAATTAAGCTTTTCTGCAGTATGGTCTGGAGCGGGTTTGTTACCGGTGATGATTACTTATGCGGTGATGTCCTATATTGCTGGATGGCTTTATGAGGTGATGGGGGCCAGGCTGATGTTGGCTGCAGCAGCTCTGTTTTTGGGGCTGGGAATGATTTTGCTCTCCGGACTAATGGTGCATGAGCGATATATTCATTTAATTCCGGGAATGCTTGCGCTGGGTGTGGGGTTGGGCTTGTATTTTCCCACGATAACCACAACGGCGGTTACAACATTGGGGCCGAGTCGGGCGAGTTTAGCGGCAGCTCTGATTTATATGTTTCAAATTATCGGTGGTGCCATAGGTCTGGCTATGAATACCACCGTGGTAGCAATGGCATTGGAGCTATCACAAGGTATTGATCGTGCCTTTACGATCAACGCCTGTTTAGCAGGTGCGGCAATGGCTGTGAGCCTGCTTTTTGTCAGAGGAGGTGCTTCCCGGGAGCCATAGGTCTATGCGATACTTCAAGTGCACTTCACCTATATCTAAATTTCCCTCAAAAATGAAAATAACCCTATAAAATCCAGGGTTATTGCTGCAATTTTATTTTTTCTTTTCTGTCAAAATGCTTTGACTGCAGGCACATTAATTCACCGAGTTTTCATTTTTTTGTTAACTATTTTTACTAATTGAGTAAGAATAGAGCCCTATCCCAAACTCTGAAAATGGAATTTCGGGCGAAATTTCGCATTGATGCGGATGACTCAAAAGTCGGTTGGTCTTCTGCTGCTGGCCCGCCGCTGGACAAGTTGAAACCCCTGTGTCCTGCATTTTAAAGGACGCCTTTGATTCTCCAAAACAAAACAGGCCTGTCAGGGGGCTTGTGCCGCGAATTATTTATGTTGGGAGCTTAGTCCTCCCGTAGTTGGTAAGGAGAGTGGATTGTGATACCCATCGTTGACCGCGCAAGCGCGGAGTCTATTGCACCTATATGGCGTATGCCGTTCCGCCCCTTTTTTTGGGGGGCTGCTCTGTGGAGTATGGTTGCGTTGGTGATTTGGCAAGGGCAGCTATTGGGCTGGCAGATGCCAGCGTTGCGTGTGGGGGTCGTCTGGCATTCCCATGAGATGCTATTTGGGTTTGCTGCCGCTGTCGTTGTTGGTTTCCTGGGGACTGCTATGCAGACCTGGACTGGTATTCCGTCGCCACGGGGTACCCAGCTTATTGCCCTTTTCGGCCTTTGGTTGTTGGCCCGCCTGGGGTACCTGTTAGCAGTTGTACCTATCTGGATGCCTGTCCTTGCCGAAGCCTCCTTCTTCCTATTCTCAGCATTCTTACTGGGTGCGCGGGTGCTGCGGACTAAGCAGTGGCGCAATATGTTTGTGCTGCCTGCGATGCTGATGTTTGCCGCCTTGTCGGCAAGCCATTGGCTGGTCCCAGGTGCGCAAAGTCGTATTGCGCTGGTGGCACTGTTATTGGTCACTGCGATCATTCTGGTGGTCGGCGGCAGGGTGATTCCATTCTTTACCGCGCGCCGTTTCCATTTAAGCCCAAAGGATAAGTTGCCTGTGGTTGAGTGGGGCACTCATATTTCGGCGCTGGGGTTATTGCTGTCGGTAGCGATAGGGTTGCCGCAGATGGTATGGGCCTTTTTTGCTTTGTCGCTGGGAATTTTACAGGTCATTCGTGTTGCGCGTTGGCACCCGACCAAAATCTGGGCTGAACCCATGGTCTGGTCGCTGCAAGTGAGTTACTGGCTGGTGATTTTAGGGTGCTTTCTCGCAGCCTTGGCCTGGAGCAAGGTTGCCCCATCCTGGCAGAGCCCGGCTCTACACGCCTTTGCCATTGGTGGTATTGGCGGGTTGATATTATCGATGACCAGCCGGGTCAGCCTCGGGCATACCGGCAGAATACTCAAGGCACCGCGTTTGATGCCCCTGGCGTTTGCCGCACTGATGCTATCTGCGCTTGCTCGAATTTTTTGGGCGCCGGCTCCGAGCGGTTTCCTCGCGGCAATTGTTGCCTGGGTCATAGGGTATGCACTTTTTTTACTGTATTACACCCCGGTGTTGTTCCAGCCAAGGGTTGATGGACATCCAGGCTGAGGCCTGACATTCAGTCCCGGTTATTATTGTGAATTTGTTCACGGCAATAGCCGGGTGCACCTGAGAGGTTGTCGGTTTAATCGGAGTTGATACTGTCCATTTGTGGAAAGGTATCTATTCGGGGGAGGGTTTCAAGATCCCGGTCCCATTCGGCTTTACTGGCCATAAAAATGTGTGCGTTGGGTTTGATTTCTACCTCACTGTCCAGGCTGCCCGCCGGAACGGCTAGATGCCCAAGTTCGGTGTCTTCCAGTGGTAGCGCTGAGCCACACTGCCCGCAGAAGCTTCTGCTGTGCCTGGTGCCGGGCAGTTTGAAGGTTTTGCTTATCTCTGCGCCAGACAGCCATTCGAGCTTGGCCGATGTCGAGAATAAATTGGCCGCATGGGCTGACCCGGTATCTTTACGGCAGTAACTGCAGTGGCAGAGAAAGAAGCCCTCGAATTCACCTTCTATTTCAAAGTGAACCGCTCCGCAGAGGCATGACCCTGTCTTATTCATGAGTTTTATCTTCCTTTTATGTGTTGTTGGGCGGGGGATTTATACCTGTATGGTGCCTTCCAGATAGGGCACTGCGCTACCTGAGATGATGACTCTTTCCCCGGTGACGGTGCAATTCAGTAGGCCGCCACGTTGAGAGGCCTGGTGGGCCACCAGCTCTTTTTTATCCAGAATTTTCGACCAGTAGGGGGCGAGCCCGGTATGGATGGAGCCTGTAACCGGGTCTTCGGCACCACCATTACTCGGCCAAAAATAACGGGAAATAAAATCGTATTTCTTTGATCTTGCCGTGACTACAACATCATGGGGTTCTAGTTTCTTCAAAATATCCGGGTTCTGTTGTATTTCTAGTACTTCCTGCTCGTTATTATAGATTGCAAAATAGGCCTGTTTATTGACCAGTACTTTAGCGGGTTTAATCGAAAGTCCTTCAATTAGCGCTGTGGGGACCTGGCTCACTGGTTGCGGTTCTATTTTGGGAAAGTTCATAGAGATAACCCCGTTTTCGGCCCGAATAATATTCATGCTCCCTACAGCATCCGCATAAAGCTGTACTTGCCTGCATGGTGGATTTTGAGAAAAAAGGACATGGGCCGATGCTAGAGTCGCGTGACCACAAAAATCGATTTCAGTGAGGGGTGAGAACCAGCGAATTTTGTAGTCATTCTCCGGATGCTTTACTAAAAAGGCAGTCTCGGAAAGGTTATTCTCCGTCGCGATTGACTGCATTAGATTATCGTCCAGCCATTCCTCAGTGATAATAACCGCAGCTGAATTTCCCTGAAATACACGATCGGTAAAAGCATTAACGAAATGAATTTTAAGCTCCATATAGGCTCCGGTTTTCCTGGGGGGTGGGCGTCGATCTCAATGATTTATACCTCTTTAGGCTAGTGATTTATACCTCGGTTGGATGGATTTACCTTGCCCTGATCTGGATCAGTTTGCGTAAAGTGTGGGTCACTACAGTGGTTGATATTTATTAGGCGCAAATCTGCACTTGGGGTAGGAAAATGATGGAGTCTGATGTTGCTATTGTAGGGGCTGGGCCGGCCGGACTGTCTCTGGCGGTAATGCTTGCCAGAAAGGGGTGTCGAGCTGCTGTCATCGAGCGGCAGAATAAGACTGCTTTATCCGCGCCTGCAGATGATGGCCGAGAAATCGCCCTGACACACAAATCTTACAGGTTGTTGCAGGCGCTTGGGGCTTGGCAGAGGTTGTGCCCTGAGGAGATCAGCCCGCTCAATGCTGCTCAGGTGATTGATGGCAACTCGCCGGCGACGCTTCACTTCAGTCAGGACGGCACAGGGCCCCTGGGGTATATCGTTTCCAACTCCGCGATTCGGCGGGTTTTATATGAGACGGCCGTGGCGACCGATAACATAGAGTTAATTTGCAGTTCTACGGTAACGGCAATGAAGTTGAGTGGCGGTTTCCGTCAGCTGCAGTTCGAAAAGGGAGGGGGTGTGCGTGCGCCCTTGGTTGTAGCAGCCGATAGCCGTTTTTCTGAGGTGCGGCGCATGGCAGGTATTGGTGCCGATATGTGTGACTTTGGTCGCGTCGCTATTGTTGGGCCGGTACGCACGGCACTGGGCCACCAAGGAATTGCTCGGGAGTACTTTCGCTACGGCTCAACATTGGCACTGCTACCCTTGTCTGAAGAGGGCCGCTCTTCGGCGGTTGTTACTGTGCCCGCCAGTCTTTCCGCTCAAGTTATGGCTATGAGTGATGTTGATTTTGCCGCGCATGTTTCGAGAGAGAGTGCTTCGCAGCTTGGTGTAGTGGAGGCTTTTGGAGAGCGCTGCTGTTATCCATTGGTTGCGGTCTATGCACACCGCTTTTCTGCCGAGCGCTTTGCGTTGGTTGGGGATGCCGCTGTGGGGATGCATCCGGTGACGGCGCACGGGTTTAACTTGGGGTTGGCGGGGGCGGATGCCCTGGTGCGGCAGCTGGACGGGGTGAATCGCTTGTACAATTCCGCACAGTTGGCTCGCGCCCTGGTGCGCTACCAGGCACTCCACCGGTTGGGGTCTCGGCCTATATATTCCGGCACGAATAGGGTGGTGGATTTATTTACTGATGATCGCCTGCCGGCTAAGTTTTTAAGAAAAATGGTGCTGCGAATTAGTGACCGCTTCCCGCCGATTCGAAAAGCGATAGTGCACCAGCTAACACGTTGACCCCGAAGAGGTGCTGTAACGTTGCACAGGTAGCAGCCCGTGCCGGCAATGGCAGCTTGGGGGCTGGATGGCGTCCCTACCCGGTATTATTTTTTATAGGGGTGTGGCGGTTAGAAGAGAAGAGGGTATATGAAGACTGCATCCTTGCGGGATTTTCTTCCTTTTCTATACTGCCCTGCGAGACGTTAAAGGCGGCTTTATTCATTTGGTGAAAACAAATGCCAATTACGGCTTGACTCACTGAGGAAGCCCCCATAGAATGCGCAGCCTCTTGAGTGGTTGGGTAAGTCCCACCGCAGGGAAACAAAGAATAACCAGGCTTTGTTTTTTGGAGTTGTTGCGGGGTGGAGCAGTCTGGTAGCTCGTCGGGCTCATAACCCGAAGGTCGTAGGTTCAAATCCTGCCCCCG
>NZ_JALBWM010000154.1 GCF_023895975.1 Microbulbifer okhotskensis | reverse complement strand
ACAGCAGCATCACCTTCAGTGACGTCAATACGCTCACCGCAGTCAATGCAGACCTTTTGGGTAGCAGTAGTGATGATGCCTTCATTCTGCAAGCGAATGGAGATATTGAAGCCTATGGTATGACTGTCTCGGGTATGTCTGCGGTTGATGGTCAGGCAGGAAGTAACAGCTTGGATGCCAGCGCCTATAGCGACGGTCTAGCATTGACTGGATCTGATAACCAAGTTACAGCGGGTGCCCTTACTTTCGGCGATATTACTAGTGCTATAACTTCAACTCTGACCGGCAGCAGTGGTGCGGATAGCTTTACTGTCGATGGCGATAATGCGGTAACCAGTTCTGACATCGCCTTTACAGGGTTGACCACGATTGATGCCCAAGGTGGTAACGACGCTGTAACCGGTGCGGATGGTGCTGACTGGACCCTGACAGGGACTGACAATGAGGCTGTTAATAGCAGCATTACCTTTAACAGCATAGAAAATCTTGTTGCTGTGAACGCAGATTTGGTGGCTACAACCAGTAACGATGCGTTTGTACTCCAGTCTGATGCGGACGTGGAAGTTTATGACATGACCGTATCCGGCATGTCTGCAGTCGACGGCAATGGTGGTGATGATAGCCTGGATGCCAGCGCATACAGCGATGGGCTGTCATTAACCGGTACTGATAACCAATTGGCAGCTGGCTCTCTGTCTTTTTATAGTATTTCTAGTGCGACTACCTCGGTCCTGACAAATACCCATGATTCTGCTGAGTTTGAGTTGCAGGGCGAGCAGACACTTGAAACTGCAGGTATCAGTTTTAGCGGCATTGAGGAAGTGAATACCTCGGGCAGTAATGACACCTTGGTTGCAACAGATAGTGACGATAACTTTATCCTGAAATCCGGTGGAGATATCCGCGTTGCCGGTATCGATTTCACTGGACTGGAAATTGTTGACGGTGCCGGAGGTAGTGACACTGTAGATGCCGATGGCGCAACCTGGACCTCAACCAGCTCTGGTAGCTCCCTTGTCGATGGCAGTGTCGAGGCTGAAGTGAATAGCCTGACGGTATACTTCGAAAATCTCGAAAAGGTGAGTAATGCGGGAAGTTATGTTGGCCAGGATGTCGATGGCGAGTATGACTTTGGTGCACTGAACACCATGATGATCGGCGGAGTAACATTTGCCGGCCTTGATAGTGTTGCTGCAGGCTCTGGCACAGATACTGTTAAGGGTGCCAATATTGATGCCGTTTGGGATATCAATGACAGCGAACACACGGTGTCCAGTGGTGGAGCATCACTCACAATAATCGGTATTGAGTCTATTTCTGCCGGGTCAGGCGCTGACGAATTTAATTTGAATGGCGGTGAACTCACAGGGATTGATACTGGTGCAGGTAACGATATTGTCACTTTGTCAGGCACAGTGATTGATAGTATTACCCTCGGTGCTGGCAATGACAGTGTGACTGTAGAGACCGATATCGGTCAGGAAGTTGAGCTCACAGGCGGTACTGGCACTGACGACTTTCAATATACCCTGTCCGGCGCTACTTGGGAGATTTACGAAACTGGAAATCAGGTTGGCAACTTCGGCTTCGCTGGTTTTGAATACCTGGATAATACTACTGACCGTATTACGGTTCAGACTGACTTGGCCTTTGATTTTGTAGATGGTGGGAATACGTCTGCAAGCTTCAACAAGAATGGGGCTGGAATCCAATTCAGTGGTATGCGACTTGGCTATGATGGAGAAGGCGATATTTATGTCACAAATAGCACAACGGAAACTATTGGAGGTAGCCTGTTAGCTGACCGTGCTGAATTGGTTGTTGGCGGCGATGTGGATATTGAGACAGACGTGAATACCCTGGCCGTCGTCACTTCTGGAGTGGATATCAATATCCGTGTGTTGGCCGCGGGAGACCTGGTCATTGATGAGGTCGATGCAGGTCGGGGTACTGTCTCGTTAGCCAGCTCCAGCTTCGGCACCTTAACAGGTGAAACCTATGGAGATACACACATTACGGCTTCTGCTGTGACCTTAGGGTCTGACACTGAACTGTGGACTATTATTGGTGATGCAACTAACCCTCTCCGTATGAATGTCACCGATGCGCTGGATATTTACTCAGTGAGTTATTACGAACCCGATTTTATTGGACAGATCCCGACGGTAACTAGTACGGGTGATGAGTTGCAGTCTGTTGCCGGTGCTCAGGCTTCCCAAGGCCTCAAATCAGCAGTGCAGAATGCGGTAGAGGATTTCAGCCATGTTGATCCAGCAATCTTTAGTGCGGTGAAACCCTATAGCAGTGGTGTTGATGCAGTAAACTCCCCTGAAATGCGTCTTAAGTCTGGAGAACTGAGTCCTGCAGTGGCTTCAGCAGAAAGTGAAGTTGAAGTTAACCCGCAATTTGATACTGAACTGGATGCTGAAACTAGCGATGCATTCAGTGAAATTACAGGGGATCAGGGAGATTTTAGTGGGGGAAGTGCAGGACACTAAATAAGTTTTCTGTGCTGTAAAAAAGCCGGCCTTTAAAGGTCGGCTTTTTTGTGTCCGGGGTTTGTCCGGCAGAGTATTACCAATAAGAAGGGTGGAGAAAAATTTCCAAACAAAAAAAGGCCGACTCTTTCGAGTCAGCCTTTTTGAAATTGGTGCCCAGGAGAGGACTTGAACCTCCACGACCGTTAGGTCACTAGCACCTGAAGCTAGCGCGTCTACCAATTCCGCCACCTGGGCAAATCAACGCATGCTGCGTTGAGGTCGCGAACTATAGAGATCTGCCCCCAAAGTGTCAATGGGCAGGTTACGCTTTATTCAACATTTTCTGTGAAGGTCTGGAAATCCGATTAAATCGCTTATAATGCGTGCAATAGCGGCGAATTCTTGACCAAGAGCCCATCAGCTACGTCGCTTATCTTTATTACCGGGTGATCTCCGGAGGTTGCCAAATTATGGCAACTGCTTCAACAACGGATGCTGTTTTGACAGAAAAAAATACTTCAGACCCCTTCAATGCTGACCCTCATGCCCAGCGAGAGGCGGAAAAATACGAAAAGCCGGTGCCCAGTCGGGAGTACTTGCTGCAGATTTTACAGCAGCAAACTGAACCAGTGCCCTGGGAGACTGTAGCTGACTTGCTGGAGCTGACTGACGAGGATCGTCGCGAGGGGGTCAGACGCCGCTTGATTGCCATGTCCCGGGATGGACAAATTGCCAGTAACCGCGCGGGTGACTTTGGTGTTTTGGACAAAATGAGCTTAATCCGTGGCCGCGTAATTGGCCATCGCGATGGTTTTGGTTTTGTGGTTCCCAGTGATGGAGGCACCGATTTATTTTTGTCTCACCGACAGATGCGCAAGGTTTTCGATGGCGACGAAGTGCTGGTACGAGAGGCTTCCGGTGGGTTTCGGGGTAAGCGCGAGGGCGCAGTAGTCCGTGTTATCAAGCACAATACCGAGCAGCTGGCCGGACGCTTGTGCCGGGAGAATGGGATTTGCTTTGTACGTCCGGATAATCCTCGGGTTAACCTCGATATTATGGTTGCCGCAGAAGATGCTGCGGGCGCAGAGCACGGTCAGTATGTGGTTGTGAAAATCGTTACCCAGCCCGGGCGGGATCGAGTTCCTCAAGGAAGGGTGAGTGAAATTCTGGGTGATCATCTTGCACCAGGAATGGAGATTGATGTCGCCATTCGTAATTATGGTATTCCCCATACTTGGCCCGGTGCGCTGTTGGCTGAAGCGGATGAAATTGCCGACGAAGTACTGGAAGAGGATAAAAAATCGCGGGTGGATCTTCGCCAATTACCGCTGGTAACCATTGATGGTGAGGACGCACGGGATTTCGATGACGCGGTGTATTGCGAGTTATTACCAGACAATAACTGGAAGTTGCTGGTCGCTATTGCCGATGTTTCTCACTATGTTCGTCCGGGCACTGCTCTGGACGAAGAGGCACATGGTCGCGGTAATTCGGTGTATTTCCCGGATTTCGTGGTATCGATGTTGCCGGAAAAACTATCCAATGGTCTCTGTTCTTTAAATCCGGAGGTCGATCGCCTTTGCATGGTGTGTGAAATGCACATCGACCGCACCGGTGAGATTCGGGATTACCGATTTTTGGAAGGGGTTATGCGCAGTCATGCGCGCCTGACCTATACCCAAGTTGGGCAAATACTCGAAGAGCGCGACAGCCGCGATAGTGGTGCACGTAAACAGTTCGCGACATTGACGCCGCACCTGGATAACCTCCATGACTTATACCAGGCATTGCGAGCTGCACGAGAGCGGCGCGGAGCTATCGACTTTGAAACCACGGAAACACGCATTATTTTCGATGCCGAGCGAAAAATTGAACGGATTATTCCTGTTGTCCGCAACGAGGCGCACAAGCTGATCGAGGAGTGTATGCTTGCGGCCAATGTGTGTGCCGCAAGTCTGATGGAACTGTCAGAATTACCCGCACTATATCGGGTTCACGATGCACCCAAAGAAGAAAAACTGAGTAATTTGCGCGAATATCTGGGTGAGCTGGGCTTGCGCCTCCCCGGTGGTGGTGAGCCTCGGCCAAAAGATTTTCAGGCCCTAATGGAGCAGATTGAGGGGCGTGCGGATGCCCATATTATTCAGGTGATGCTGCTGCGTTCGATGAATCAAGCGGTTTATCAACCGGAAAATCGTGGCCACTTCGGCTTGGATTATCCGGCCTACGCACACTTTACTTCTCCAATTCGCCGTTATCCGGATTTGCTATTACACCGTGCATTGCGCTGGCTAGTTCGCAATGGCAGTGCCAACCAAAGCGCGGTGGCAAAAAAAGTTTACGTGGTGCCTGGCACAACACCGATCAAACGCGAGCAGATTCTTCCCTACGATATGCCTGCCATGCTGCAGCTCGGTGAGCAGTGCTCGTTGACTGAGCGCCGTGCCGACGATGCGACCAGAGATGTGGTTAGCTGGTTGAAATGTGAATATTTACAAGATCATGTGGGTGAAGTTTATCCTGGCGTTATTAGTGCCGTAACCGGTTTTGGCCTGTTTGTAGAGTTGGATGCCCTCTATGTGGAAGGGTTAATTCATATTACGGCACTACCAAAGGATTATTATCGTTTTGAACAGGCGCACCAGCGCTTAATTGGCGAGCGCAATGGTAAGCGCTTCCACTTGGGTGATTCTGTCACTGTGCAAGTGGCGCGAGTAGACCTTGAAGAGCGCAAGGTGGATTTCACCTTGAATGAGCTGGTGCCGCGCACAAAGCGCGAAGAAAAAAAACATGAGAGTACAAAGGTGAGTGCCCGAGCGATGGAAATGGCAGTAGAGCACCAACTGGAACGCGAGCGTCGCGGCCAGGAAAAGAAAGAAAAGTCCGATAAGTCCGCCAGTGACAGTCCTTGGATAAAGCAAACGGAAATTGCGGAAAAGCCCACTCCTTACCGCAAACGTAAAGTTGGCTCGGATGAGGCTATTTCAGTTTGGCCTAGTGCCGAGCGTGAAGGGGTTAAGCCGACGAAAACCGAGGGCAGCGGCACTGCAGCAGACAATGCAGAGGAGGGTGATTCGCCAAAGCGCCGGATGAAAAAACGCACTCCTACCCGAAAGGGCGGTAAACGGCCGGCTGTGGCAGCTCGTAAAGCGACACAAAAGGCTGAGAAAGGCAAGACCAGATCGGGAAAATTGAAGAAGAAGAAAATTTCTTCTAATAGTAAAAAGAAAAAGTGACCGAGGAATAAATTGAGTCAGGAAGTGGTATACGGTCTGCATGTAGTGCAGGCCCTTCTGAAAGGTTCTCCGCAAAATGTGTCGGAGCTATTGTTGCTGCGTGGTCGCAAAGACCAGCGTTTGCAGAAAATTATTCAACAGGCGGAGAGAAATGATATCCCCGTGCGCTTTATTGATCGGCGCATTCTGGATGAAAAAGTTGAGGAAGGGGCTAACCACCAGGGCGTGGTAGCGATCTGTTCTGGTAAAGCAAAAATTCACGATGAAAAATTTTTGTTCGACCTGCTAAAGCAATTGGATCAGCGTGGGGAAGTACCTTTTTTATTGATTTTGGATGGCGTGACTGATCCCCATAATCTGGGTGCCTGCCTGCGTTCTGCAGAGGCTGCCGGAGTGCATGCGGTGATTGCACCCAAGGACAAGTCTGCCGGACTAACGCCCACGGCCCTCAAAGTAGCCTGTGGGGCAGCCGAAGTGCTGCCGTTTGTTACTGTCACCAATTTAGCGCGCGCTCTGCAACAGTTACAGCAGGCGGGGGTTTGGATCTACGGCGCAGCGGGTGAAGCGGCACAGGACATTTATCAGACCCAGCTTACCGGCCCCCTGGCGCTGGTGATGGGGGCGGAGGGCAGCGGTTTGCGCCGGTTGACTCGGGAGCACTGCGATCACCTGATCAAGATTCCCATGGCGGGTGAGGTGAGCAGCTTGAATGTTTCGGTTGCTACCGGTGTTTGTTTGTTTGAAGCCGTGCGCCAGCGCAACGGCTAAGTGGCTTGCTCAATCTGTGCGTGCCGGAAGAGATTTATCGCCGGCCGTGCAGATTGACACTTAAGTTGACGCTGATATCTATACAACACTTCGGACAGTTTCATGCAGCTATAGCCCCATAGTCACTGTACCGCT
>NZ_JALBWM010000153.1 GCF_023895975.1 Microbulbifer okhotskensis | reverse complement strand
CTGGCCGTGGTTCCTACCTATTTCGCCCCCTAAAACTGTCCGAAGTATTGCAATATCAAAAGCTGGCGTATATCACCAAAAATATTGTCAACTTTAGCCCCCCTCTGAACAATCTCACAAAAAATAAATACAACCATCAAATTTATACCGTCAGATATGGAATCTGATTTTTGACCAAGCAAAGGGGGCAAACTTCAACAAAGTGTTCACAGACATTAAAATATTTATACAAACAAACAGAGGAAAAAAATCATTGTTTTTTTGTAAAAAAATTACAGGGGATTGTTTACCTGCCTTATGCGGCAAGCAGGACCACAACCGCGATGAAAGGCCTAGATTCACTTTCCAGTAGAACAATCGTTTTGCTAGGCTTTGCCCGTGGCAATTGCCTGTTTTTTTGAGGGGAATTTAAGCAATATATAATGTGATACCCAATACCTTTTATTTTTTCAGGCAATAGTTTAGGTGCCACAAGATCACAGTCAAATCATTATTACTTATAAATAATTAACAAAGAACAACAATTATGACCCTTAAAAAATCAGCGATAGCCGCCGCTATTGTAGGCACCTTTGTGTCCTCAATAGCCAACTCAAAAACCCTCACCTGGGAAGATACTTTTGATGGCAACAGTATCGACACGTCAGTCTGGACTTACGATGTCGGTAATTCAGGTTGGGGTAACAATGAGCTGCAAAACTATACCGACGACAGCGATAACGCCTACGTAGAAGACGGCAATCTGGTTATCCAGGCCCTGAAAAATGTGGATGGCAGTTTTAGTTCCGCGCGCCTGAAATCCCACGGGCGCCTGTCCTATAAATACGGCACTATTGAGGCCCGTATCAAACTACCGGATATGGATGCAGGGCTCTGGCCAGCCTTTTGGCAGCTCGGGGGTGATTACGGTCAAGTGGGTTGGCCAGCCTGTGGTGAACTGGATATTCTCGAAGCGGGCATGGCCGAAGCATTGGAAGCCGGCGTGGTAAATTCTGAAATCTCCGGTGCTTTTCACTGGTGGCATGAATCTGATGATTACACCGGTCAAGCAGATTACGCACAGTCCCAAAATCTCGTTGAAGACTTCGGTTCCAGCACCAATCTCACCGAGGATTACCATACTTTTGGTATGACCTGGACACCCGACAGCATCATTATGTGGGTGGACGACGAAGCTAATGAAATTGTCAGCATCGGCACCGACGATCCCGCCTTCGATGAATTCCAGCAGCAGCACTTTTTAATTCTCAATCTAGCCGTCGGTGGCATCTTCCCGCAGATCTATGACAACAGCGAAATTACCGCCCCCATGCCGGCGAAGATGTACGTTGACTATGTACGCATCTATGACAACGATGACAGTAGCTACAGTACTGAACTCTCGGTAGCTGCCGATACCGCAAAAAGCGGTAACCTGGGCATTTACGGCGATAGTGATGAAATTTCTGAGCTCCTCACCTTTGGCACCGACACCGAACTCTACGTTTGGAACAATATGGTAAGCCAAACAAGCCTCGATGATGGTGATGCACTGGAATTCGCAGTAGCTACCGGTGAATGGTTCGGCATGGGTGTGTGGATGCACTACGACCTGAATTTGATGAATTATCAAAACGGTCACCTAAATTTCCTTATGAAAACCACCACCGAGGAGTCCATCGGGATTGGCATCGCCAGCACCAGCGGCGGGGAATCCTGGATAGACCTGAGCACTGAAGGTAACAGCTTTGGCCTTGAACGCGACGGCCAATGGCATCAAGTGAGCATCCCACTGAGCAAATTTGGACTGGATTTTAACACCATCAACCAAGCCCTGATGGTGCGCGGCAATGCGCCAACGGCAGACTTTACCCTCGCCCTTGACGATATCTACTTCAGTGAAAGTGGCGCTAAAACGGCACCTGCAACGAGTTTCTCCCTGTATACGGAAACCACCGATACTGACTCCACCTTTGAACTGGGAGCTGACGGTAACCTGTATATCTGGGGTGACACCCTCGCTGAAACCGCCTCATCGCCTTATGAGGGTTCAGAATCCCTCGCCTATACCTCCGCTGGAGCCGGCTGGTTTGGCATGGCCTTTAGCCCCGACTCTTATTACGACTTATCGGCTTTTGATAACGATACCGCCACACTCAATTTCGCCCTCAAAACCAGCTCCACAACCGCCTTCAAAATCGGCATGAAAAGCGGCAGCATCGACGATGTTGAACAGAAATGGATCGACTTCACCAATGGTGTCGACCCCTACGACTTCGCCCGTGACGGCCAGTGGCACCAAGTTTCCATACCGGTCACTGACTTTAGTGACGAAGTGGACATGTCTAATGTTATCCAGCTATTCGAACTGCTGGGCGTAGATGGAGAAATCAGTGATATTGAAATTGACGATATCTATTTTTCTGGAGGTAGCGGCAGCGATGATGGCTCTGACGACGGCAGCGATACAGGCAGCCGGGATCTGATCGCCCAAGCCACGGTCACTACCAGCAATGAAATCCAATCCATCGACAATGCTATCGACGGTAACCGCAGCACTCGCTGGGAAAGTGCACATGGCGGCGACTCAGCCTGGATTTTGCTGGATCTGGGAAAAGCAGAGGCCCTCAATACCCTCTCCATCGACTGGGAGGCCGCCAATGCCGCAGCCTACACGGTGCAAGGCAGCAACAACTCTACCAGCTGGACCACACTGGCCAGCTTCAACGGCGGAAATGCGGGTGAGCGAACTGACGAATACGCACTGAGTGGCGACTACCGCTATGTGCGCCTGTACTTTACCAAGCGCAGCACGGTTTATGGTTACTCCATTTGGGAACTGAACCTGACCGGCGGCAGCGGACAAGACTCCAATATTTCCGCAACTTCTGAATTGCAGAGTGCCGACCTGGCCATTGATGGCGACAGCAGCACCCGCTGGGAAAGTGTGCATGGCCTGGACAATGTCAGCCTCACCTATGACTTGGGCGCACAGCAAGCCATCGGCACGGTCAGCATCGACTGGGAAGCGGCCAATGCCGCCACCTACAGCCTGCTGGCCAGTACCGACGGCGCCCAATGGACCAACATCCAATCCTTCTCGGGCATGAGTGCCGGTGATCGCAAGGACCTGATCAGCGTAGAGGGAAACTACCGCTACCTGAAGGTTGACTGCACAGAGCGCAGCACTGCCTATGGATACTCAATCTGGGAAATCGACACCTTCTAAATAGATCGGGGCACCTTCAGGACGATGGGTGCCCCACTGGCTGCCAATATTTAGAAAAAGGAAGAACTTCCAACTTCATAGAAATAAACAAGCAGCTAAGCCACATTGTGCCAAAGGGACTCTGTGAAATAGATATCCGACAGATCTAGCAGCGGTACACCATCGCCAAAATATCGCGTCCCTGGTTCAAATAACTACGGTACAAGTCTCCGACAGGCTCAGCCAACGCATCGGCAGTCACCCGCTCATACCCCAGCGATAAGTAGAAAGGTGCCAAGTGAATATAGGGAAACGTATAGGTATCCCGATCAAAGCGCTCGACCAGCACTGTCAGTAACTGCCGTGCCACTCCCAACCCTTGGTGCTCCGGAGCCACCGCCACCCCCGCCAATAACTTAAAGGCTTGATACCTTCTCAGATAACCGCAAGCGACCACTTGACCCCACTCACTACGCACTACCGCACAGTCTTCATACCGCTTGGCTTTGCCACGAAAACCGTGCATACGATAGAATTTGTTCGCCAGCGGAATCTCTATATCCGCCAGCCATTGAACAGCATAAGAAGGCTGCGCCTTTGCCATATACTTGCCTGCACCCTGTAGAAAAAATGCCCAGAGAAACCTGTAATACCTGCCTGCGCCCACCCAACGTTTGCTATTGCAGCTCACTGGTGAACCTGGCCAACTCCCTGAAGGTGGTGATCATACAGCACCCTCAAGAAGTGAAGCACCCGTTCAATACTGGACGTATGGCACACCTGTGCCTGAACAACAGTGAGATGATGACCGCGGAAACCCTCGCCGGCGATCAGCTGAATAGCCTGCTCAACATTCCCTCAGCCCTGCTCTACCCCTCGCTGGAATGGCTACCCGACAGTATCGAATTCAACAGCGGCCTCTCCAGCGAGAGCAACCAGCCACCGAATATTCAGCAGCTGATCGTGATCGATGCCACCTGGAAAAAATCCAAAAAAATTCTTCACCTGAATCCCCCGCTGCAAAAGCTCCCCCGGGTTAATTTCAATGGCGGCCTTGAATCCCGGTATAGCATTCGTAAAACCTCAATAGCCGATGGTTTGTCGACCATAGAAAGTATCGCCAAGGCAATGGTACTGCTCGAAAAAAACAGTGATTTTTTTAGGCTGCTTAAGCCCTTTGAAAGGATGATTAGCCTACAACAACAAAGCTACACCACAGAATCGCTGCTTTAAACTAATATTCTGTGCTAGTAGCTCGGCCGCATATCTGGCGAAGCTCCAGCAGGGTAGTAAAACCTGAGCTGGAAAAGGGCGACTTTCAACCGCCCTTGCAAACGATTAAATCCGGCTACCAGCCCCCAATAATTTGAGACTGGCCAGCGCCCTGCCCCAATCCAAGCCACCAAAGCGATTTATAAAAGCCAAATGTTGCACGCCAGCGTCACGATAGCGGGCCACCATCCTATCAACCTCTTTCTCAGTGCCAAAAAGACCGGTGCCGCGATCGCGCATCGCATTAAATATTCCAGTGGCATCCGAGATATGGGTTCCTGAAAGATAAGACAGGATGCGCGCGAGCGCTACGAGAACAGATTCCCTGACTTCAGCCTCGTTTTCCCCCACCTGAGTAAAAACAGTAACCACGGCCTCTGCATGGTGGCTGTCGACCCCCCCATCGAGCAACCCCCGCTGATGCTGGCCTACTCGCAAAGCAATATCATCAATACTCTCCGTCGAGGGTGCCACAATTGTAATCAGACCATGACCGGCCTTACCAATGTTATAAATCCTCTCTGGATTATTACTGGCAATATAAACTGGCGGCCTGGGTGCTTGCACTGGGCAGATATTCAGAGACTCCACACCGGAAGTGCCTGCAGCCGCCTTACCCCAGCGCAGAAATAATTCATCCAGAGACTGCTCAAATCGCTCTTCGCGGCCCCCGAAATCACACCCCATCCCCTGGGATTCAAGCAACTGCCCGCCTGTACCCACGCCCATATTCAGGCGCCCAGCCGACAGGAGATCCACCATGGCATAGTCCTCAGCCACCTGAACAGGATGTCGCAACGGCAGGATTGAAACCCCGGAACCCAGGCGAATATTCTCAGTCACCTGAGACAGAGCGGACAGCAAAACAGCTGGGTTGGGAATATGACCCAAATGCTGAAAGTGATGCTCAGCACACCAGACTGCATCGAATCCCATGGCCTCAGATAACACCGTATGCTCTATACAGCGCCTCATCAACTCAGATGAATTTTCCTCGACCTCCGGGTGGTAATCCAAAAGCCAGAACAATGATTTCTTAATATTTCGATTTAAAAGGCCCATGTCAATAAGTATCTCCAGCTCAGTAGGAAAGCCAGTGACCTTGCACCCTAAACCTATAGACGAGTCAAACAGGAAATAATGTCTGGAGGCTCGAACGGCCCGAATGCGAAATAACCTCCCGGTCGACGAGAATATCGACCCGATTGGTCCAATTGCCATAGAGCGCGAATAAAACGGACTTTACACTTCCGATAGCCCTGCGTGGATATCGCACCCAAAGCTTGACCCGACTATAGGTTCAGGGTTGATCATAGAGAAATCCGCCAAGTTAGCGCATAAGCTGGAGCCTGTATGTTGACTGTCACCGAACTGGCCAGACGCTGCCATGTCTCCAGGGCAACCATTCTCTACTACGAGCGCACAGGGATACTCTCTCCAACACAACGCTCAGAGAATGGCTATCGCTGGTACGGCGATGAGGAGATAAGAAAACTGGAAGCCATAGTAGCCTACCGGTCCTATGGATTGTCACTCGACAATATCAAAGGGTTACTGGATAGACATAAAAACTCCTCCCAATCGAGTATTTTGAAAGATCATTTCTACCAGCTTGAGGGCGAAATACACAAACTCAAAGAGCAACAAAAAGCCATTGTCGCGCTCTTGCAGGAACCCAGCCTGTTAGACGGACAAATGATGACTAAAAATCGATGGATCGCAATAATGGAAGCAGCTGGATTTGACCAGGCTTCAATGTTCGCCTGGCACCACAAATTTGAACAAATGGAACCGGAACAGCATCAAAAATTTCTTGAGTCACTAGGTATGGAATCGGAAGAGATTCGAAAGACCAGAACTCTAAAACCTTAACCTGAATAACCAGTAGATTGTTGATAAAGGCTTTCTGTGGTGACATTCAACTAGCTGTCTGATAAACCCTCACAACAAATAAAGTATTGACAGGCATTTTATAAGGCCAACTCAATAAGAAAACCCCTGATCACAAAGGCATTAATATTGAACTTCTTCGCCGAGGAATAATAAATTAGACATTCCCTGATAAATCAGCACACACATGAAAGCTGACAATGAGTAACGGATAAGAGAACGATATCGGTCACCATCAATCCTGGATTGTAACCTCAACCCAAATGCCAAACCTAAATAGGCAACAACGGTAATCATTGACAGTGGAATATGCTCCAAATCATCAAAGGACAAATATATGGAGAACACAGCAAGCTGCATTATTTTACCGATCAGAAAACGTAACTATTCAGCACTAAATACAAAGTTCCCCCAAAAATATATTCATGAGACAACAATACTTCGGACAGTTTTAAGAGGTGAAATGGGTAGGAACCATGGACATGT
>NZ_JALBWM010000152.1 GCF_023895975.1 Microbulbifer okhotskensis | reverse complement strand
GACAAGATAATTACAGTCACGATTTAAGCTGATTTATATGGGACAGCCCTGGGATCGGCCCCCACTCGTTACAGTGTATTAGTGAACTGATATTTTCCTAGCTTGGAGCTGCCCACGAGGGTAATGTAATGAGCAATAGGGATTTGAACCAATGCAGCTGGTGATTCGAACACTGGCGGTGGGTAACATGAGGTCGCTAAGATGCCTCCCATTCCCGAGTGGGCCTTTATATAGAGTACGGGCTACTTGTGTTAGTTTTTGCCATAGAGGAGAGTAGGGGATATGCATGAAATCATCTGTCCGCACTGCAGCAAAGCATTCAAGATTGACGAAGCCGGGTATGCAGATATTCTAAAGCAGGTTCGCGATGACGAGTTTGAAAGGCAGCTAAGTGAGCGACTTACGTTAGCAGAGAAGGAAAAGCTGAGTGCTATTGAGCTTGCCAAGAGTAAATCTGATAGTGAAATGCAAGAGGCAGCTGCAGCCAAAGACGCTGAAATTCAAGGTTTGAAAGCGAAGCTGGATACGGGTGCAGTTGAGCAGAGGCTTGCCGTTGCCGAGGCAGTACAGGCCGTTGAGCGGGAGCGGGATGCACTCACAAACGAGCTGGAGAGAGCAAAACAGGATAGCCAAGCTGCTTCGAAGCTTGCAGAGCAAAAACTCGTGCAAGATGTACAGAATACTGCCGCGAGCAAAGATGCAGAGATTCTGGACCTGAAAGCTAAATTGGATGCCAAAGAAATTACACAGAGACTGGCCGTCACAGAGGCGGTTAATGCGGTTGAGAAAGAGCGTGATGAACTAAAGATCGGCCTAAAGCAGGCAGAACTTGAAAAGGAGCTCTCAGACAGATCGCTGAAAGATAAATATGAAACACAAATCAAAGATCGCGATGAAGCGATCGAACGCCTCCGGGATATGAAGTCCAGGTTGTCGACGAAAATGGTGGGGGAAAGCCTTGAGCAGCATTGTGAGACTGAGTTTAATCGTATTCGCTCAACTGCATTCCCGAAGGCATATTTCGAGAAGGATAACGACGCAAGTACAGGCAGCAAGGGCGACTACATATTTCGTGACTCGGATGAGTCTAGCACTGAGATTGTCTCAATCATGTTTGAGATGAAGAACGAAAGTGATACCACTGCGACCAAGAAAAAGAACGAGGATTTCTTAAAGGAGCTCGACAAAGATCGCAAAGAGAAGGGCTGTGAGTACGCGGTGCTGGTTTCTTTGCTGGAACCCGATAGCGAGCTGTACAACTCTGGCATCGTTGATGTTTTCCACCGCTACCCGAAAATGTATGTCATTAGGCCACAGTTTTTTATTCCAATCATTACGTTACTTCGTAACGCCGCGATGAAATCACTTGAATACAGGAATGAGCTTGCCCTTGTGAAAGCGCAGAATGTTGATATTACAAACTTCGAAAGCGACCTGGATAAATTCAAAACAGCTTTTGCCAAGAATTATGATCTTGCTACAAGAAAGTTTCAAACGGCGATCGATGAGATTGATAAGTCAATTAATCACCTACAAAAAACCAAGGACGCATTGCTTGGCACCGACCGAAATCTGCGCCTTGCAAATAACAAAGCGCAGGATGTTACGATTAAAAAATTGACCCGACGCAATCCCACCATGGCGGAAAAATTCGATGAGTTGAGCAGTGAAAGTTCCTCTTTATCCGAAGAGTCATAAGGACGAGAAACATACCTAGCACCCATGAAGAAAATGGCCATAAAAATATATTTATTTTTATGGCCATTTTCGATGCCTAACTTTTCCAGCAGAGAAAATTATTAGTTACAGAATTAACCACAAGGCCCGCTAGCTTGTGAATGTAAGTTCGATCTGTCGCGATGGCTAGGTGTTCTGCTCTGATCCTCAACTCACCTCGGTGAGCAGCACCATTCAGCAAGGTGCATCAATGGGTGTTCGATATAACTAATCAATCTCTTTAAGCCATTTCCCAGAAATCTTCTTATGATTGGAAAGGTTCGCAATCAGTGGCACCATTTTCCCATCAAAAAATCGTGATATAAATCCTGTAGTTTCTTCTTCTGTGAAATCGTTCCGAGAAACAGAAGGGGGGGTAAAAATAACGTTTTTCATCCTTGCTTCGTATAACAGTTCCCTTTGTCACTAGTCGGGTAAGCATGGTTTTTATTGTATTCGGATACCAGTTGGAATGTTCCTGTATCCGATCAATGACCTAGCCCACAGTTAGAGGGTATTCTCTCCATGCGACTTCCAGGATCAGATGCTCTGCCGCTGAAATATTCATAGTTGTCTTCCGGAAATTACGTTATTGAGCGTTGAGACTACAGGTGTAGTTTATGTGTATCAAGTTGATCAAAGGATTAGAGCTCTAATGATTCACTAGTAAACCTTCCGTGGCATTAATAATCAGCCCGGCGACAACGAAATACACCTTTTGCAGTCTGTTGAAGCCGATTTCCGATATCCCAGCTTACGATGCGCTCTGGGGGAATAGTAGTGAGCGGTACTTTAGTACCTGGAAAGGTACTGTAGATATTATTGTTAATGGTAGGTTATTCAGTGAATAACAGCTCGAGCTCGATATTGATTACCACACAGAGACAATCAATCGCCTTTTGGTGAATAGGCGGGGGTCTCATACTTTACAAGTTGCTATAGAAGCGATACTTTGTTGCAGCCATTCGCCATGTGATGAGAAAGGAACAATTAAATTCCACGATACTTTCTCTGTATGCTTGAGGAGAGTGGTATTAGAACTATGCCTTACCTCTACAGCCATTATAGATGATGAAACACAGCCCGAAATTACAGAAAAAATATAGCCAGTTTTCCGAGAAAAAAAGGAGACTGCTTCAAGGGGATATTATAGATTGGTTGAAATCCGATTTTGGTATAGAGGCTAGGTTTATTCAAGCCGATGAGGCGCACTACGAAAACCCGTCAAAGTACATTGCATCTTATGACTACCTTAAAGATATATTAACAACGATGTGCTGTCATAAAACCGAAGCGAAAACTGTAGTGAGGCAGTTCTTAAGTTGCCTTGAGAGCGAAAAAATACAAGGAGAAGGGTTGATTTATGTTGGAAATGATAAGTTCGGCGCTTGTTGGCTTTCTTTTGAGGCGGATCGAGTTAATGAGGTGGTAGAGGCTATGGTGAGTATCTCAAATTTACAACCGGGGTTCGAATTACTGGTATCGGCTGTAGGATCAAGTAATATTTTGGGTATATTTGAAGAAGAGTATGAGTTTGTGATTGGGCGTTGTCAGCGATCAATTAATTGGTAGTTGGTGATTTTTTGTGGCATGTTTTTGCGCTTTTTTACGGGTGGTGAGGAGGGAGTCACCCAGAATATCCCAAAATATTTAGCGTCAGAAAAAATCGAGAGAGGCCATTTTGTGTCAGTGAAGGATCTGAGTGGGCCCTGACAGGGGGATGTTTCAGTTTGGCTGAATTGTTTGATCGTAATATCGTAGAGCTCTTCGATAGAGCTGAGTCGAGGAGGCTATACGAAAAGTTAGTCCAAGCTTATTCTGGCAATAGAAATGATTGGGATTTGGCAAATGAGCTAACCGAAGAGTTTAAATAGATACATTGCAAGACGCAATGGCAATAGATATTCCTTGTGGCTACAAGGTTTTTGCGCTTTGTATGTGTTGAATCGCCGCAAGTACGAACGATTCAGTTTTGAAAGCAAGGGAGACCTAAAGTCGAGTCAATCAAAAGCCGAGCGATACCTGTATGACATCTGGCAGGCTGAGACACGGGCCGCTGCAGAGAAGGCATGCGATACTTTGATCAAAGAAATATCCAAAAGTTGATGAGTGCCACCGGAAGGGCCATGAAGAGCTGGTTAGCTTCTGCAACTTCCCGGTGAAGCACTGGCAGAGTATCCGTACAATAAATCCAGTTGAATCGACCTTCTCCACAATGCTGCATCGTCCAAAGCGCTCAAAAGGCTGTTTGTCGAGAGAAGCGATGTTACATATGATGTTCAAGCTGGAGACTTGTGCAGAAGCAAGATGGAGAAAAGCGACAACTATCGACCAGAGCCCTACTTGATCAAGCTGGCTAAACAGCAGAATTGATAATAACTTCAATATATATGCTAAAGAGTCTTTGAGTAGTTTCGTGATGCTTCTTAAGGTCCCGAAGAATTGGCCATCAGGATTCGCAGAGATATTAGGGGGTTATTCAAAACTTTCCTAAATATATCTGTCTCAAGCCGCAATACCCTTCGCAGTTTGTTGCGTTTTAGTATATTCCATGATCCTATTCCCACGCTGCTAGGCGATCTTGTCAGGGAAGCTGTGTTTCCATAATCCAGGGCTTGCAGCAGTTCACAAAAAATATCTAATTATTTTCAATAAAACAGAGGAACGGTTTTGAATAAAGTAATACTGACACTTCTGATATTTTTAGGTAGCTTCAGCGCCCATGCTGCTACTCCTGATGTTGACCAGGCAAGAGACTCCCTAAATCTTATAAAAGAGTTGACACCCTGGCCTTGGGAGGAGCCAATAACGCCTATATTCGATAACTACCTGGAAGCAGACTTCGATCAATTCGAAGGAGTTGAAAAGTCACACTATATGGTAGATGAGTTATTGATGCATAAGTGGGGGCAGTCAATTAGTGAGTTTGTTGTGCTGGCCGAGCTTTTATATACGTTCCAGCCCGAAGATTATCAGGAGAAAAATAGGCTGGTATTTGATGCGGCGATTGCCGGCCTGGACATTTTCAGGTTATCAATCAATGAACTGCTGTTGCCCCATGTACCAAGTTACAAACTAAAACAAGAGAGCTTGGTTAGGCATTTTGATGGCGAAGGTATCGTTATTGCTATATTTGACCTCTTTGATCCGGTCCGCTTGCAAGAGCAGCGTACACAGCATCCCAATATCGAAGCTGAGGTACAATTTGGTGATCCGATCACATTTCTTCATGGTAATACTGTGATTGATATCATTCTTGATATAGCGCCGAAGGCGACAATCGTACCTGTCAGCACTGAGAGCAAAACGTATAACGAGGCGATGGCCTATCTACGGTATCGTGAAGACATTAGCGTGATTAATATGAGTCGTGCTTTTCATATCACTAATGATCAATTGGATACCCAGTTTGCCGAGCATCTTTCTGCCATTTTGCAGACGAAGTTATTCACTAAGTCCCTGGGCAATACGGGTACAGACTTGGAGGGTGAGAATACTGATGTGAGAGAGCGGCTGGGTTTACCTCCACTGGGTAGTTTCTTCACTTATGACCTGGATTTAATTAAAGCTTTTCTATCAGGAAATCAGGGTCGCTCAGGCGCTAAGAATTTGTTTTTTGCCATAAATCTTCAACCATTTTCTAATGAGGTCTCCTTAACGGCGACAGTTCCTGGTTACAATGACCTGGCGATCAAGCAGAGTTTTGCAATTGCTGGTGATGCCGTTTACTCAGCCTCCAGTCACAACTTTGAATCTGGTAGTTCCTTTGCAGCCCCGCAATTGGCCGCGATCAGCGTACTATTGTTTGATATGGCAGAGCAGCATGGTCTCACTAGAGAAGAGGCGATTGAGCGGATAAGTCAAGCCTTAAAAGATACGGCCCGACATACAAGGCTGGGTAGTCACAATATGGGAATGGGATTTGTGGACGCCCACCAGACAATGGCTGCTATTCGGCAATCAAGCCGGCGCTAGAACTTAGTACTATAGTTCGCTTCACCTGGCAGGCGATCTACCTGGAACGGCCTGTCAGGTTCTATTGAGTGCTCTCGCAATGCTAACACAGGGGTATTAAAAAGTGATACTTGGTACTATTAGGTTCTTCATTTCTGGACGGATTGGTATCGCTGCCTATCTGTTCTTTGGGGAATCGTTGAGCTTACTTCTTGAAATTGAGCAGATCAATTTCTATTTGAAGTAAACCTCTATGAATCCTTGTGCGCTTCTCCAGTCTGAAGTCCTACCGTTAAGTGCGATCCACCGCTAGTGATTAAGATGGTCTTAGCCATTGAATTCTTTATTGATGCTGCTAGCACACAGATTCTGGATATTACTAGGGTGATATAAAGCTATTTGATCTAGTTGGCCTTGCTGTGGAGGTAGTTTGGTAGGCTTTTATTGTCTGGAGTGGTCATGACCTGCTTAGGGTAAGGGGAAATCCCAAGTATACGTATATTCTATTAGTTGTATTGGTTTCAATGTTAACTCTGGTGGACTCGTTCAACGATATATTCTTGTTGGTTGGATTCTTAGAGGCAACTTGCTATTTGGTGTTTTTTATCTGTCTGTGAATGAAGTCGACAGAAGGCTGGTTCAAAGATTGACTTTTCAGGATTGGTAAATATTAGCTATTTCTACGGTATATGAGATCCCTGAAGGCATTACTAGATTATATAGCTACCAGCCCATTGGCGTGGCCACCATACTCAAGCGGCATCAGTCGTAATGCGCACTGTGGTTAGCGCCGATATTGAGACATAGATCTTTCAGCTACTTGATAGCGCCTACATAAGTCATCATTGAGCCAGATCTAGAGTTGTGAAGGAGGATTGATTCCAGGCTGGCAATCAGGATAATAGCGGCGGCAATGATAACTACAAATACTAGAACTGTGCCATTACTAGGAAATATGATGAAAAAAATTGCTATGCTTGCTTGCGCTTCCACTCTTGCAGCGTGTGCCTCCAATCCGGATAAAATTGATGCAGCATACGTTTCTCCGCTGACGTACAAAGACTATGATTGCGATCAAATAGCCCTTGAAATGGAGTATGTTGGCCAAAGAACCAATACGATTTACCAAAATCTGAAAGCTGAGCGTAACGCAGACAACTGGCAAATGGGCATTGGTCTTGTCCTTTTCTGGCCTACTCTTTTCCTTCTCGAAGGTGGAGACGGTCCTGAAGCGGCTGAGTATGCACAATTGAAGGGTATATTCGAAGCGCTGCGTTCAAACTCTATCCAGAAGAAGTGTGCTATTACTGCAAAGTCACCAGAAGACAACACTTCGGACAGTTTCATACAGCTATAGCCCCATAGTCACTGTACTGCTCG
>NZ_JALBWM010000151.1 GCF_023895975.1 Microbulbifer okhotskensis | reverse complement strand
ATATACGGCTGCTGCAGCAGCCTAAAGGGTGATGCACTTCAGAGTTGAATGCAGGCTTCAAAAAAAGTCGGTATTGCACAAAAAATAAAGAAGATTGTCTGAGCTATTATTACGCCCCACCTTTAACAGAAAACACCCTCCAGTACTCTGTTAAATTTGATGCTCACGCCAAAGATAGTGTTGTCAATCTCAGCCTCAATAGAGACTCTTTTAAAGAAAAGTACTCTGGCACTGTGATCTTGCTACATGGATTTCGCTCTTCTAAAGAATTTATGCTGTATTCAGCGCTATATTTTCGCTTTCTTGGATTTCAAACCATAGTGCCGGACCTTCTTGGACACGGTGAATCAGACAGTAATAAAAAATATGGAGTAGGTGACAGCAAAATTATCAACGGATTTATTGACAACCTAATCAGCAGCGGGGCTATTAAAGGAGAGAATCTTTATATTGTTGGGAATTCCATGGGAGCACTAACTGCCCTATATGTCTCCGCCTTAAGATATGACATAAGTGGAGTTATTTTACTAGCGCCCATGCTTCCATTCGATCAGGCCCTCTATAATTATGGAAAACTCAACCACCCTCTACTTAGTCGTATTATTCCTGAAAAAGATGTTCGTCAAGGGGCAAATTTAGCCCTAAAAAAAGCCGGCATCGAACCCAATGACACCAACATACTCCCACTACTTAACTTCTCCAAGCTCCCAATACTGCTAGCCTCATCACCTTCAGATAGAATTTCGCCATATAGAAACTATAAGGGTTTGGATCAAATAAATATCGAAGTGATTGAAGTTGATAACAGGAACCATCCCAGCATGGCCACTATCGGAAACACTGAACATAAGGCAATTATTAAATGGCTGAACAGAATAAACTAATGGGATAGCTAGGCTTTATCCCTATCACTCCCCTCTCGGAGAAAATAAGCTTTAACAGCCCAAACTGCATATTTAACCAGAGAAAGTTGATTTTTATATGTTTAGAAAATGAATAGCTAATCTGCCGATAAAGCCGTTCTACTCCATCTGCTTAGGCGAAAACATAATAATTGTCATGCCCAGCATTGCCACTGCGGCACCGCTAACATCCCAGATCGTAGGCTTGACGCCATTTACCAGCCACAACCAGACGATTGCCGAGAAAATATAGATTCCGCCATAAGCAGCATACACCCGCCCCGCAGGGGCAGGATGTAATGTCAACAACCAGGCAAAAACTGCCAAACTGAGGCCACCTGGTACTAACAACCACATACTCTTATCTTGCTTTAACCAGAGATAAGGCAGATAGCACCCTAATATTTCAGCCAGAGCCGTCGCCAGAAATAGAAGGATGGTTTTTATTTCGAAAAGCAACATAAGTACTTAATAATTCAGCCATTAACTTCACAAACATTTTCAAGTCGCATCGTGAATGCACGTTTCATATAGGAAAACTGCTCTATTGTCTCCATATGCTTACTTAGAGAGTTTCTTGCCTGGAGGAAATCTGTTTTTTCCCTGTCATCCATTCCTTCGTGAAAAAGATACAAACTTTGTATTGGAGCCATTACGGATTTTTCTGTACGATAGAAAATATCACCTGACATAGCTAGATCCACCTTATCCCTAATTGATCCATCCGGCATAATCTGCACAGAAACATTGGGAACATAATTTGCGATCGGACCTTCGAGATTCAGGATGGCAGAATCTGTCTCATTCAATTTCTTTGCCACATACACTTTGAGCTTGTTATTTCGGACTTCCAGCTTCACAAATGGTTTAATGATTTTAAATTTTTCTTTGTCTTCTTCGAAAAGTTTTACCGAAGCTTCAAGCATGACCAGACTCTGGGTATTAATGAATCTCTCGTACTCTTCCAGATAGCAGTCAGCCTGTACACTCTGACCGAAGAAAAAACAAAGACAAAAGGCTAATCTTTTCATTGATCTAAATATTATCCTTAATATTTGATAAATTGATCGCCTCAAACATCAACTGGCGCACTGGTTAACCCAGAACAGTTTAGACCCCAATGGCATCACTTTCGGCCATCATTGCGCTTGAAACTTTTAATCTTTAAACAAATGCGCACTCTACGTCTTTTTTCGCGTAATTTACGCCAGCAATTTCCCAAAAAGTGAAACAGTCGCCGCTTTACGACTAAATAGGTTTGCTTTTACGCTATGTTCAGCATGGGAATTCCCTCATTTAGCGATAGCTTGACCGAATTACTGGCGGCAATGCGGATGTCTCAAGTATCCTCGCTTTCACACTCTCTCGAGCCAACAAGGTCTCTATCCACTACTGAGTTTAAGACCAGGATTACAATACGGGGAAGTATGAATAAATTCTGATCGCTGTAGGCATGGACGCAAGGTCTGCCAGGGATAAAAACCCCATCCGGTAGACGCCACTATTTTTCCCAATCTTACCGTTTCAAGTGGCAAATAACCCAACGAAAAATCAGTGTAGTAACAATAAAAAGCCCGGACGATTGCCGGGCTTTTTATTGTAGACAAAGCTGAATATATTACTTCAAACCCAGCACTTCTTTACCTTGAATAAAGGTGACATCTACTGGGATGCTGGCCTCGGATAAACGATCCAGGTCGGCCTGTAATTCTGGTCCGATTACGCCTTTAGTTGCCAACAGCTCCTTGGCTTGTTGGTAGTCACCGTCCCCTTGGATGGTGATAATCAGGCGCGACAGGTTTGTCATAGCCTGCTGCATTTTTTCAAAGTCTACGCTATACAAACCTGTCTTTGCATCACGAGTAAAGGCACCCTCCTCCTTAAAAAAGTTAAAACGCATCATATTTGCTTTGCCGTGGGCGCTGGCAGCACCAAACCGCACACTACGAATAATACCGGCGAGGAAGGTGACATAGTTATCCATCAACTGGCCATCTTCGAGCTCACCTTTCTCGTGCAGACGGGTAACCATATATAACCCAAGAATATCCGCTTTACCTTCCTCCAGTGCAGAAGAAGTTTCCTTCAATGTCTGGCGAACATTTTCCCCAGTTTCTATCGTCTTCTTGATCCCCAAACCATGAGCCACTTCATGAAACATCGTATTGGCAAAGAAAGCCGGGAAAGTAATATTCTTGCGCTGATCTTCAGCAATCAGAACATCACTGATCGGAACCAGGATTTTATCGAACTTGGCTTGCATCGCATTCTTCAGCTGCAGGCGACGGGTTCCTTTTGCCAGCTGTACCTCCTCATCATTGGGAAGGTTAATTGCGATGGTCTTGGAGCCCGCATTACTATGGCCCGCATAGAAAAGTACATCGTAGGCATTCAGGTCTGAATCGGTTCCCGGCTCTTCAGATTTGTACTTTTCTTCTACCGGTAAGCCTTTTTGCAGCTCAGGCAATAGAGCGGCAAACTTGGCCAGTTTTTGACTCCACTCTTTATCTTTTAGCAGCACGTAAGATTCGTAGGCTGTGCGGTAGGCAAATAATTGATCTTCGTAATTTTCGATTGGGCCAATAACCACATCGATGTCATTCTCCTTCATATCCATCCAGGCCATATCACTTGGGCGGAAGTTATCAGTCAGGAGTGCATCGGCACGCATAGTCAGGTAATGGGCAAACTCTTTACTTTCGGCCAATGGCGCCGCCTGACGCAAAATACTGGCGGCTTTATTCAGATCCGCACTGTACGCTTCACTATAGGAAATCAGCTTTAAGTCACCGGAATCAGTGCGGCGCACCAAAGAGTAGAGACCATCTTTTTTGGGTTGATCCCAACTCTCGAATTCCTCTCGAGTCATATCCGCTGGATAAAAATTAGCCCCTAACGGCTTGGATCCGTAACCAACGATAAACGGCTTGTTATCATTGAGGCGATCCCAGGGGCCGTAATTGATGTCGGCAAACTTACGCGCACGATTATCTTCGATATCCGGTAGCAACTCTTCTGCCGGTCCATATGACTGCATCCAGAACAGGCGATCCATGATCTGACTGGCGTCAATTAACAAACCAATCATTTTGCGCTGATTGTCAGTAAGGCTGCTAAGGTTCGCGGTGAGTTCAACTGGCACGTATATATTAAATCGCTTGTCTGCGTCCTCAACCTTCTCCTTCTTGGGGACAGGCACGGTTTTGGACTCAACAATCTCTGCCTCAGCTTCGGCCTTGGCAACTTCATCAGAATGCTGTTCTTTCTTGGAACAACCGCCAACAAGGGCCAATGCCAATAGGGCTGCCGCTATCTTGGAGGCCTGAAAAGGAATGGTCATATCGCTCTGCCTATCATTTTTTTATATCGGCGCCACATTAGTCGGGCTGCAATGAATTATCAACCATCAGGGGGCGGAGACAGCCGCAGTGAGCGTCTCAGCTCCGCTCTCTTGTTGCTGCATACGCCACAGGACTGCATAGTGACCGCCATCTGCCAGCAACTGACTATGGGAGCCCTGCTCGACAATTCGGCCTTGCTCCATCACCAAAATTCGATCCGCATCCACGATGGTGGAAAGGCGATGGGCAATAACCAGAGTTGTCTGTTCCCGTGCGATCTCCCGTAAAGAGGTCACTATGCCCCGTTCCGAACGGCTATCCAGAGAGGAGGTGGCTTCATCAAAAATCATAATCGGCGGTTTTTTGAGCAGCGCCCGTGCAATAGCGACTCGCTGCTTTTCACCACCAGAGAGCTTCAAGCCCCGCTCCCCCACCAAAGTATCAGCGCCCTCAGGCAACTGTTGCACAAAATCTGACAAGTGCGCATGGCGAATCGCCTCATCCACCTCTTCATCGGTTGCGTTCACGCGTCCGTAGCGAACATTATCCCGAATAGATTGGTTAAACAGCACAGCATCCTGCGGTACTACACCGATAACCTGGCGCAGCGATTCCTGAGAAACACCGCGTATATCCTGCCCATCGATTGAAATAACACCGGCATCGGTATCATAAAAGCGAAACAGCAGTTTGAAGAGTGTCGACTTACCGGCGCCACTGGCACCCACAATAGCCACCTTTTGCCGTGACTCTACCCCAAAGTTCACCCCCTTGAGGATTTGACGGTTACCCTTGTAGGCAAACTGCACATCCTGAAATTCAATGCGCCCCTCCGTCACTTTCAGAGATGTCGCCCCAGAAAGATCCTCCACCCCAGGCTTAACTGAGAGCAGCGAGAACATTTTCTCGATATTAGCAAGAGCGCCCTTCATTTCGCGGTAGACGAAACCCAAGAAATTGAGGGGAATAAAAATCTGCATCATAAAGGCGTTCACCAGGACAAAATCACCAATGGTCATCTGTCCCTTTGCAACGCCCATAGCCGCTAGGATCATGGCCCCACACATGGCGCTGGCGATAATAAGCGCCTGGCCACTATTGAGCCCAAACAGGGATAGCCTGTTCTTGCGCCGAGCCTTCTCCCATACCGCCAACTCACGATCATAATGACCAGATTCATGCTGCTCATTGGCAAAATATTTGACCGTTTCATAGTTGAGCAAGCTATCAACTGCGCGACTGCTGGCTTGGGATTCAGCCTGGTTTAACGCCCTGACGAACCGTGTACGCCATTCCGTCGCCACCACTGAGAAGCCGATATAGATAATGACCGCAGCCAATACCAGCAAGGCAAACATCCCACTGTAATTCCACCAGAGCAAGCCCGCCACCATGCCAATCTCCACCAAGGTGGGCACTATATTGAACACCATAAAGCGCATCAGGAAGCCAATGCCGCTATTGCCTCGCTCAATGTCCCTGGAAAGGCCGCCAGTGCGCCGATCAAGGTGAAAATCAAGATCCAGTTTGTGCAGGTGTTGAAATACTTCGAGCCCAATCCTGCGCTGGGCCCGCTCCGTCACACGACCAAAAATGGTATCCCGGAGCTCGCCAAACAAGGTACTGGAAAATCGTACGGCTCCATAAGCCAACAAAAGCCCCAACGGCAGAGCAACGGCCTGAGCCAGGCCACCGGCACTATCCAGGTCATCGACAATATGCTTGAGCAGGAACGGCAAAGTGACGCCCGCAACCTTTGCGCCTATCAGGCAGAGAACCGCCAGAACCACGGCACGGCGGAATTCGAGTAAATAAGGGAAGAGGGTTTTCAGTGCACCCCAGTGCACCTCATCCAGCGGGACAGTGGACTTGGCTCTAAGCATAATCGGGTCCGGAAGACAAAATAGGCGCCCATTATAAGTTGGCGGTAGGACTTATATAGACTTTCATCTGCAGACACCAACAGACTAACCGCCAGTTCCGGTCGATCTCACGCCTATAGCACCACACCACATCCACCGAGATCTTAATCGTTGCAGTAAAATCAGAGTCATTAGATATCGAAGGCTCTGTGACAATTTCGCGCCCCTACTCAAAGGTTGATCGCTGCCGGGAACTGACAACTCACCAGAAGCAACAAGCCCAGCTTGAGGCCGTAGGTCTCCGCTCCGGTGCAGCCATAATATGCCTGACATTTAAGATGTCTGGCACATTGATAGATTACGGCTTCGGCGCTCTATCTTAGAAGAAAACTAAAAACTAAATAATTTGTCATACCATATATCGACATTAGTGTTAAAGACATAAAAACCCCTCGCACATTATCATTCCCCGAAAAATAGCTGTAGGTATATCCCAAGCGTGCTATCGGAAACATAAGAATCCATAACCATGCGGTAAACTGGCTTGGGGAAGAAAGTGAAAAAACCATCACAAGAAATATATAGTAAACAATATTCTCAGTTGTATTTCTGTGTGTATTTAAGCACCTCTCAACCTCAAAAACACCTTCTTCAGAGCTCTCTGATCTCTCTGATCTCTCTCTTCCGCTTGACAGCCGCTCCTCAGGTGAAGCAAAAATTTTGAAGCGATTACGGGTAATCTCCGTGGCCGTCATTATCCAAGAGTGGTTAACGACCAGAAGTATTGCTGCAAACGATATCAATCCCATTATTTCTTTTGATGATATTGCTACCTGAACCGGATCAATCCCAAACGCAAAATTTAGCAGTACGCTAAGCAATAACACGGCAAAGGGATATATTTTTATTATCCACACTAAATTACTGGCCTCATTTTGATGCTTTCACCATATTACAATACTTCGGACAGTTTTAGGGGCGAAATAGGTAGGAACCACGGCCAGATACT
>NZ_JALBWM010000150.1 GCF_023895975.1 Microbulbifer okhotskensis | reverse complement strand
CCACGCTGACAGCTTCACAGCAGCAAGTTAAACAGATCTCCCCAGATAAGAACGTTAACTTTCACTACACAACTGCATCATTTGCTCGTAAGCGGTACATAAACCACATTATTCAACTTGCTTTGGCAGACTGGCATGATGCCCTCTCCATCAACTTCGGAGGGAAACCCCATGAATCAGCGGCAGTGGCAAAGTCATGTCAGAGCCTACGAGAAAAGCGCTCAATCCAGGCGCACCTATACTCGTAAACACAACCTAAACTACTGCCAGTTCCTCTACTGGTACCGCAAACTAACTGAACAAACTTCGGTGTCTGATACCCCTGGCTTTGTTCCCGTGGATATCAAGCCTCCCACAGCCACTACGGGAAACCTGGGTGTATTAGAGTTCTCCAATGGCATAAAGCTGGTGATCAATAGTTCGGTGTTGTTGGCACAAATCCCTGGCCTTATGGAACTGTAAATACGGTGTGGCTACCGTTTAACACCAAAGTCTGGTTTTACCGTCAGCCGATCGATTTCAGGAAACAGATTGATGGTATCGTGCTGTTGGTGTCTGATACGTTACACAAAGATCCGACATCCGGTCAGCTCTTTGTTTTTCGTAATAAAAAGGCCGATAAAATTCGTATGCTCTACTGGAAAGATAATGGATTCTGGCTCCTTTATAAGCGAAATGAGAAGTCGAGGTTTATCTTTCCTGGCATTTCAAACGATGCCATAGAATTGTCGATTTCACAGCTACGGTGGCTGCTTTCCGGGTTGGACTTTACTCAGCAAGAAGAACCAGAAAAACTCTATTTTTCACACTTTTATTGATACGTATAGAGAATGGGAAATAGTTTCCCATGGTATAATCCACACATAAATTAACATCGGAAAACCCAATGGCTACCGATGATAAGCTACAGTGCCAGGCTGAAGAGCTTACACGTGAACTCAAACTGCTCGCTCCAACGATGCGAGCAGTTTGAAAAGGCTTACAATCAGCTATTGTTTCAATTCAAACAGCTGCAGCGCTCTCTCTTTGGTCGGCACTCTGAGCGATACGAAGATCCTGATGATCCCCAGGGATTGCTATTCGAAAGTGCAGAAGCTCGGGATGATGGTTCTGTAGAGGAAAACGAGGCTGATAACGGCAAAGACCAGAGTGATGTGGTTAGCATTGCGACACACAAGCGTCATAAAAAAACAAAGAAGTCCTTTGCCGGGCACCTGCCAAGAAAAGAGGTGGTAATCCCTGTCTCAGAACAGGATAAAACCTGTGCATGTGGTTGCCAAAAGAATCTCGTTGATTACGAACGCCATGAGCGCCTGAACGACATACCCCCAGTATATGAAGTGATTGTTGAACTTCGGGAGAAGGTTGCCTGCCCCAAAGGCTGTGCAGGCCAAATAGTTATTGCCCCCAAGCCAAAGCATATCCTAGCCAAGGGTAAGTTTATCGAATCCGTTCTAGCCCACCTCATAGTCAGCAAGCTTGATAATCGACAGTCGTTCTACCACCTGGAAAAGCAGTTTGGGACCCGCGCCGGCTTTAATGGCACGCTGCATTGCGATGCTGATCCATTTTTTGAATTGTTGTTTGAGCAGACAGCTGCAAACCTAAATTACTGCAATGCACATGCCCGGCGAAAATTCGAACCCATAGCGAGAGCGGCGCAAGAGGATGGGCTGGCAAAACGGGCAATGCTGTTTTATAAGAAGCTCTATCGGGTTGAGAGGAAAACCAAAGAGAATCAGCTGACCGAAAAACAGCGACACGATTTGCGGCAAGAGGAGCCCAGGTCGATTATGACTGCCTTTAAGTGCTGGCTGGATGAGCACTATCCGCAAGTGCTACCAAATCCACGCTGGGTAAGGCAATGAATTACTGCCTGAAATATTGGAAAGGGCTATGTGCATTCCTCAGCGATGGCCGCTTAGAAATCGACAATAATTTGACTGAACAGGAAATCAAACCCTTTGTCATGGCTCGAAAGAATTTCCTGTTTGCATCATCGGTCAATGGCGCTAAAGCACTGTGCCTGCACTTCAGTTTGATTCGCACTGCTAAACACCACGGCCTTGACCCCTACAAGTATTATGTAGAGGTACTTGAACAGATTCCTCATTGCCAGTCCGCTGAGGATTATGAGGCACTATTACCCTGGAATATCCAACTTGAGAAAGTTGGGATGGTCGCAGCCGCATGATATAGCGATGCTGCCCCCACCATATTTATCGATTGCCGACACTCATTTTTGGGATTTTCTGGCTGGGTATTCAACGACCCAGCTTGAATGCCTCGAATTGAGCACTTACCTGTGGCCTAGTAAGATCGCTTACACAGGCCAGCAATGGCCGTTCTCACCAGCCGCACAATCACCCGCGTATCGTCGGTAGGGTATGGCGTCTGCAAAACGGTGCTGCGGCTGTAGTAGTTGGGCTCATGGGGTGAGGTATGCAGAAATACATGAATCGACTTCACCAGAGATTTCTGTGTGCGTAGCTTCGTGAGTGCTCTTCGCACTGTAAGGGCTACAGCGGTTTAGCTCGCGGGAAATAGTTTTGTTGGAACGACTGAGTTGCTGCGCAATGGCTCGGGCTGAATAGTTCTGTCCGTTGAGGACTTCGATCTGGTATCGATCTTTGAGGGTCAGCTGGCTGGTGTGGGTTCCCATGGGATTCCTGACTTGTTTGTGTGGATGCTAACCAGCCTACAGCCAGCTGGCCTCCTTCGCTATCGCTAAGTGTGTCGGTTGCTGTGGGAATCTAGGTTCCAAGACTTGTTTACGTCTCTCTTAGGACGCCCCCCATGCCGGAAAGGCTGTTGAAAATTGGCTTAGCATAGGTGGTTATTGGGTAGACTTTTGAACACCCTCAAAATTTGTGGAAACTCCAGTTATCGACTGAACAGTACCCTTGTTACCGGCCCCTTTGACTCTAATCACTAATTTCGCTCTCGCCCCACGTGCTCCTCTGCAATCTGCCTAAGGGCTATTCGATCAACTTTACCTATAGGGCTCATTGGTAAGTCATCCAGAATTTTGATTACTATAGGCGCCTTGTAACCAATACGCGCTATTGCAAAATCAGCAACATCCCTGACAGAAGTAACAGACACACCTTTTTTTAACTTAATATAAGCCCATACGTTCTCCCCATGGATATCATCAGGAACACCGACTACACCGGCTAGATCGACAAAAGGATGCGCCATAATCGCACATTCAATTTCCTGAGGTGATAAATTGGAACCATCATGGACAATAATCTGTTTTTTTCGGCCACAAAACCAAAAATAACCTTCTGAATCAACGCGCATAATATCACCTGTATCAAACCAATCACCATCAAATACCTCCTCCGTTGCCTGCAGATTGCGCCAGTAGCCAGTCATCATGGGAACCCCTCTAAGCCATAGATTGCCATCTTCACCAATTGGAACCTCCCTCCCCTTATCATCACGCAGGCTCGCGCTATAACCTGGTGAAACGGTACCAATCGATCCAATCTTCGTTGATGATAATGACTGGTTAAAAAGACAGTCTGGAGCTTCTGTGAGACCGTACACTTCCTGAATCAACAAGCCTGTTTTGTGATCAAATTCATCAGTAAGGCTGACTGGGAGTTTGTCACCACCAGTGATGCACATCCTTAAAGATATAAAATCATCACATCTAGCACTGCTATCTCTCACCATCGAGATAAAAGGAGTGGGTATCATAATCAGAATAGTTGGTCGGTAACGTCTCAGTAATGAAAGAATTTCTCGACCTTCGAAGTCATTTGGAACGACTACCATCGCTCCTAGTGAAAGTCCTGCCAAGGCTGGCGAAAGCGACATAACATGTACGAGTGAGCTTCCTGGCAGGATGATATCCTCCTGTGAAAGTGCGAAAGTAGCAGCTGCACTTGCCACATTAACGCCAAAAGACAACTGGCTATGTGTAACACCCTTCGGCTTACCCGTACTACCTGTTGTAAAGAAAATAAATGCCGAGTCATTTAGATCCACTAAAGGCACATCCACAACTTGTCCATCGGTATAAAGCAAATTTTCAAAGCTTCGTTTATTTACAATCTTATCGCCGAAAGTAACGATGCCTTTTTTTAGATCATTAACACGTTTACAAAGCCGAATATCCTCGCAACGCTCAATAGAAACAATAAGTACTGCTGCATCACTTAGTTCAAGCGCATAATCAATCTCTAGTGGGGTATATCTATAGTTTAGCGGGACTACCACCAGCCCCACCTTCAAACATGCGAGATATAAAATAAGTATTTCGCCGCAGTTGGGCATTAGAGATGCGACCCTATCACCTTTACCCAGGCCCATTGCGATCAATCCCAAAGCAAGTGCATCAATATCCCTCTGCAATTCTCGCCAGGTCCAGACCTGACTCCCGGAAACAAGTGCCACTTCATCAGGCTTACTTTTCAGGGCCGGCAGTATGAGATTGGTTAAATTTGCAGGTCTCAACAATTGGAGGCTAAAAATTGGCACAGGCTACCCTCCTGACTAAGGCAAAAGCATCCTATTAATCTGAGATAATCGGAAACCGACACCTAGTCACAATTATAACGAACGTGAGCGCTCTCCGCACTGTAAGGGCTACAGCGGTTTAGCTCGCTTTTGTTGGAACGACTGAGTTGCTGCGCGATGGCTCGGACTGAATAGTTCTGCCCGTAGAGGACTTCGATCTGGTATCGTTCTTTGAGGGTCAGCTGGCTGGTGTGGGTTCCCATGGGATTCCTGGCTTGTTTGTGTGGAAGCTGCCAGCTGGCCTCCTTCGCTATCGCCAAGTGTGTCGGTTGTTGTGGGAATCTAGGTTACAGGTCCATAAAGCCAGGGATTTGCGCCAATAATACTGGGCTATTGATCACTAGCTTTACGCCATTGGGGAACTCTAATACACCCAGGTTTCCCGTGGTGGCTGTGGGAGACTTGATATCCACGGGAACAAAGTCGGGGATATCAGACACCGAAGTTTGTTCAGTTAGTTTGCGGTACCAGTAGAGGAACTGGCTGTAGTTTAGGTTGTGGCGCGTTTGGTTTGAGAGCTTTTCTCGTAGACCCTGATATGGCTTTGCCATTGCTGCTGATTCATGGAGCTTTCCTCCGATGTTGATGGAGGGGGTATCATGGCAGCCTGCCAGAGCAAGTTGAATAATGTGGTTCATGTACCGCTTACATTTGCTCTACCCGTTAGATCACTAGGCCACCTCGCCTCCAGGCTAAGCCTTATAGGATGTTTCTGTTCGTCAGCTCGTAGTTTTTCTAGCGGCTTCCTCCCCACAATGCCTCGCGGTATTGCAGTTGCCATTCGCTAGTAGTTAGCATCTAATGGAATCCATTAAACGGTGATCTTCCTACAGGGGACTTTCACCCCATTAGTCCACGCCCATGCTGGGCGTACCAAATCAATTAACTACGCGCCTTCGGCGCCGGACAGCTTACGCTTCGTTCCAGCTGCCGGTTATTGAGGCGCTAAGTTTTATACACAGGTTTTCTAGTTTTATTATGTAAATCAATAAGTTACAGTTTGGCATAGTAAGAATTACAGATTTGGTTAGATTATTATGCAGGACTGGGTCATGGACGAAGTAAAAAATCAGGCTATGGGCGACACTCGATTGAATAAGCGCTTACCCAACATTCTCAGTAGTTTAAGTTCCGATCCAAAGAATAGTATTCCCTGCGCAAACAAAATTTGGGCAGAAACGCTTGCAGTCTATCGATTTATCGAAAATGATAAAGTCAACTTTGACTCTATTATGACCGGCCATAAATCGGCAACTCTTGAAAGAATCAAGGCGCAGCCCGTTGTTTTTATCCCTCAAGATACCACCTTTCTAAATTTTGCCACTGACTTAGAAACAACACTTCGGACAGTTTCATGCAGCTATAGCCCCGTAGTCACTGTACCGTTCGTAAATTCGGGCAACCTTTCCAAAACTTTGATCCAGATCTAACTCGTCAGAAATTCTATCCATAATGTGCTTATTGAACTTTCGACGCTTCCAGCTAGCAATTGAAATGACCGTTGCCTCATCCGTTTGTTTCGCATTTCTATCTTCGATTTTTAGCAAATTCAGAGCCACCAATGATTCATTGACATGCATGTTGATCGCCTCTTTTCGGATTGACTGACAATGAGCCAGACCAGTGTGCTGTTTTGCATCTCTGAATAGAAATTCTATTTGTAATACACGATCAGTGTCATTGCATCCAGTTCTGTGTGTGTGTGTCGAATACAGCAATGCGTGCCCCTCTTTGCCGCCCTTTATAGATTTAAATATCTCAACGCGAATTGTTCGTTTTAGAAATTTGGCATAAACAATTATCGTATATACTTCAGCTTTTTTATTCAGAGCTCCAGTATAGTCAAAGCGATGCACATCTGTGTCAAACTCAACCTTGCCACCCTATTTTCTTGGGCGACCAGAGCCTTTGTATGTTCCTTCATATAACCACGGTAAGTTTGCATCTATTCGCAACTTTCCAACAATGTACAACCCTGTTGGAATGATGACTGATGCAAATTCCACCTTGCTATAGTAGGCATTTTCAGCAAGATATTTAATACCGAGCGCCAGAATTTCTGTCGCAACTTTGACGGCATGATCGGCATATAGCTCAATTAGAAATCGACCTTCTTCGTCTATTGTCTGCTGAGCGCCCAAGGCATAGGCAGTACTCGATTTCAGATCAGTGATACTGATCATGGAACTTTCGAGACCCCACTATGATTCTCCGGCACTACCGTTGCAATACCATCCCAGTCCCTCCGTTTTTTGGCCTGACTTACAGACAAAACATGCATCTATAGCAACTACGCGTTCCTGGCTACAAGGAAACTCTCGTATGACTAATTTTTTATTGAACTGAGCGAAGTCAAAATCCCTATTTGACCAGCGGTGAAAGCGCTTCTCACTGGCTGAGCTGTATCGCTCTATATTCAGATAGCTTGCTTTCCCTTGGAAGACCATCAATACAGAAAACAGCATGAGCATGAATTTTCTTTGGAGCCTTTTAACGTTGAACTTTCGATCGAAAACAGCTTTTATCACGTCTTCCATGGGCAGGCATTGTTTTGATTTGGTTTGGTTTGATCTGGTGTATGAACCTTATATTCTCAGCATCTGCCTGTGGCTCCCCCTATTTTGCCTCTTAAAACTGTCCGAAGAATTTAATGTTATGATCCACTAGAAACAATAAATCCAACTCTTCCTTATCGACAACTATTGCAGCAAGTCCGTGCTCAACAACTGAGTAGAATTCCAGAGTTTCTTCCCTATAGAATAAGGACAGCTTCCCACCACCCTTCACTTGCATAGAGGACGAAAAACTAAATTGGCTCAGGAACCCCACATTAGGGGCAAACTGGGAGGTCCTCTGAATAGAGGTTAATCAGGTACTAATGCATTGGGGTATTCAACCAGATAGATACCTGGCTCCACTTCTGTCAGATCCAGTATATAGATACTATCGATTGGCCGCCGCTCTAAAGCAGAGCTTGATTTCATTTTAAATATATTTTTTCTTTGTACTACAATACTTCGGACAGTTTTAAGAGGTGAAATGGGTAGGAACCATGGACATGTAC